>JANQFN010000410.1 GCA_028277825.1 Desulfarculaceae bacterium | reverse complement strand
GCCAGGCTATCAAGACCTATCTGGCTCCGTTCTCGCCGCGCTCGGTGCAAGATGCCGTCAGCCGTGAACTTAAGCGGGACGGCCAGGTTTTTTTGGTGCACAACCGGGTGGCCGACATCGCCAAGATGGCCCGCATGGTTCAGCGCCTGGCGCCGGCGGCCCGGGTGGGGGTGGCCCACGGCCAGTTGCCCGAAAAGGAACTGGAGCGGGTGATGCTGGCCTTTGTGCGCCGGGAATTGGACGTGCTGGTCTGCACCACAATCATCGAGTCGGGCTTGGACATCCCCAGCGCCAACACCATCATCATCAACCAGGCCGACAAGTACGGCTTGAGCCAGATTTACCAGCTCAGGGGCAGGGTGGGGCGTTCCGGCCAGCGGGCCTATGCCTATTTGTTCATCAAGTCGGAAAAATCCCTCACCCGGCAGGCGCAAAAGCGGCTCAAGGCCCTGATGGACTTCACCCAACTGGGTGCCGGTTTTGCCATCGCCATGCACGACCTGCAGATCCGCGGGGCGGGCAACATGCTGGGCGAAGCCCAAAGCGGAGTGGCGGCCGAGGTGGGCTATGAACTATATGTGCGCTTATTGGAAGATGCCATCGCCCGGCTCAAGGGCGAGGCGCCGCCCGAGGGGCCGGAGCCGCAGTTGAAACTGGGCCTGCCCGCCTACCTGCCCGAGTCCTATGTCCCCGATCCGGAGGTGCGTCTGAGCCTCTACCGCCGCCTGAGCGCGGTGCGCCAGCAGGAGCAAGTGCAGACCATAGCCTCCGAACTGGACGACCGCTTCGGCCCGCCCCCAGACCCGGCCCAAAATTTATTGCAGGGGGTGGAACTGAAGGTCCTGCTGCGCCATTTGGGCGCTGAGCGCCTGGACCTTTCTTCACAAAGCCTGATGGCCCATTTTAGCCGCACCGACCGCCTGGATTTGCAGCGCCTATTGGACCTGGCCCAGAGCCAACCCCAGCGGGTCCGGGTCTATCCCGACGGCCGGATCAAGCTGAATTTGGAGCCCGGCGCCACGCCCCTGGCCGGGGCCAAGGAATTCTTGCAATCCATAAGTGGGGGTGGTAACTAAACCTACTAACATGGCTGAGGAAATGTCATCATCTCCAGCCGTGAAGGTTTGGGGGAGGCAATTCAGGGCGGCTTTGGCCCTGTTTTTGTTGCTGGGACTGGCGGCTTGTTCCGCCGAGGCACCCCGGCAGAGCCTCGTGGTGGCCCGGGTGGGTGAGCAACCCATCACTCTGAACCAGTTCATCTCGCGGGCGGCCTTCATGGGCTTGGGCAGCGATCCCGCCACCTTGGCGCCTGATTTGCGCAAGGCGGTGCTGGAGGATTTGGTAAAGCGCAAGTTGGTTTTGGCCCAAGCCGATGAGCGCGGCATAGAGTTGACCCAACAAGAGTTGGTCGGCCAGGAAGAGGCCTTGCGCCGCGACCTGGGCGAAGAGGCCTTCAAAAGGACCTTGGCCCTGCACGGCATCACCATAGAACAATGGCGCCAGGAACTGGGCCTGCAGACCCTGACCGAAAAGACCCTGAACCTGGTCTTGATGCCCCGGGTGCGCATAACTCCGCAAGAGATAGAGGAGTACTACCAACAAAACCGCGGGCAGTATCAAAGGCCGGAGCAGGTATTGGCCCAACACGCCCTGTTGCCCAGCCGGGCCCTGGCCCAGGAACTGGTGAACCAGATGAAAAAGGGCAAGGACATGGGACAGGCCGCCGCGCAACTGGGCACGCCCCTGGCCCAGGGAGACCGGCCCACTTGGCTATCCCGGGGACACATGCCCCCGGAGTTGGAGAAAAAGGTTTTTTCACTCAAAGCGGGGCAACTGGCCGGCCCCCTGCCCAGCTCTTACGGCTTCCATGTGGTGCGGGTGATGGACAAAAGACCGGCAAGCAAGCTGAGTCTGGCTCAGGTGGAGCCCCGCATTCGGCTGCGGCTGACCACCCGTGCCAAAGAGGTCTTGGCCGCTGATTGGCTAAGTGAGTTGCTGTCTGGTTCAAACGTCTGGTATCATAAACAATTCATTGCAAGCGGGCACCTAGTAGACACGGAGAACCCATGATGTTGAGCCGCTTTTTTACGATTATTTTGGCGGGGTTAGTAGTAATTGGCGCCGCTGGCGGGGCCTTGGCCGAGCAGGTCATCAACCGTGTGGTGGCTGTGGTGGGTGATGACGTGATCACCGTCATCGACCTGGACAAGTCCATATCCCGCACCAAGGCCCAGATGGCCCGCATGAAGGCGGCCGGACGGGGGCAGGACATACCCCCCAGCCAACTGCGGCGGCTGGCTTTGGAACGGCTGATCGACGACAAGATTTTTGAAAAAGAGGTGGCGCGCCAAAAACTCAGCGTCAGCAAGGATGAGCTGGATCACTACGTCAAGCGCATCATGCGGGCCAACAAGGTGGATGAAGAAAACTTTGTGGCCAGCCTGAGCCGGCAGGGCCTGACACCCGAGGAGTACCGGGACAATTTGCGCAAGGAGATACTCAAACAGAAGCTAATCAACCAGGCTGTCAAAAAGCAGGTGGTGGTCACTGACAGCGAGGTGAGCGAGTATTACAAAAACCACAAACAGCAGTTCACCAACATCGCCAAGGTCACTTTTCGGGCGATCTTTTTGACCGTGGATCCCAAGGCCGGGCTCAGCGCGGGCAATGTGGTGCGCCAAAAAGGTGAAAATCTCCTGCAAAAGATAAAAGAGGGCGCGGATTTTGCTGAGGTGGCCAAGGAGTATTCCCAAGGGCCGGGGGCTGACCAGGGCGGCCTGTTGGGCCCCTTGGAGGCGGCGGACTTGCTGCCCGCCATGCGCCAAGCCCTGGCCGAGCTGAATCCAGGCCAGGTCAGCCAGGTTCTGCAGATTCCGCAAGGGTTTGTGATCATGAAGCTGGTGGAGCGCACCGGCGGTGGAGAGTTGCCCCTGGATGATGTACGGGAGCAGATCAGGAAGAAGCTGGAGGCCCAGTACACCGAAAAGAGATTTCAGGAATGGATGAAGGAACTCAGAGAACAGACTTACGTGAAAATTATTGATTGATGAACCGAAATTGGGCGCCCCAATCCGCGTGAGGGTCCCCAATCCGCTTCTGCCCTAGCTTGGCCCCCATAAAAAATGGCCCGATAATTGCATATTTATACTTAATAGTTGCGCTTCGGTTTACAGCATTTTCCCGAGAGGGGCAGGCAGGGAGAGTGTTGTTTCCGATGCGCAACTTTAATTTTCATGGGTTTCATCTATATCAATTATTATTGCGTCTGGTTTAACTGTTTTGAATTGCTGCAGAATTGGCAAGTGGCCGTCTCTCGGCCCTAAAATATATAAAATTGCTGGATTATCGTTAATATATACTTAATTTAGTTATTAATACTTACCAATGGCTGGGAATGCCAACTATCGGTAATAATTGCCCTTTAAAAACCGGGCAAAATATTCCCAAAGTATAACAATTAATGATTTTCGGGCAAATTTGCCCGTATTCATGTGTGGGCTTTGCTCAGGCTGCGATCAACTCTTTGACCTTTGCCACAAAGAGGTCAATGCCCTCTAATTTATCCAAAAAGCCTTGGGCTCCGGCCTTTTTACAGCGCGTTGCCAAGCGGGGGTCGCCGTGTGCGCTGAGGATCAGCATGGGCGGCGGCGGCCAGCCGTTATCAGTGGCGTTCAACTCCGCGCACAAGTCCAAACCGTCGCCGTCGGGCAGTCCCACGTCCACTATCAGCATATCCGGTCTGCGTGGCGGTTTGGCCCACCACTGTTGGGCTTGGGCGCAGTTGGGAAAGCGCACCACCTCCATACCCTCGGCGCTCAGCACCGTGCTGTAAAGGGCGGCGGTGTCCGAGTCATCCTCCACCAGCACAACCAGAGGGCGGTTCATGACAGGCTCCTCAAGGTGACCCGGAAGGTGGTTCCCCGGCCGGGCTCGCTGTCCACTTTAATGTCGCCTTCGTGCAGTTTCACGATCTCCTGCACCAGGCTCAAGCCGATGCCCAGCCCCTCCAGGCGGCCGGTGCCGGTGATGTCGGCCCGGTAGAAGCGGTTGAAGATGGTGGCCATGTGCTCCCGGTCAATGCCCACCCCCGAGTCGGCCACGGTGAGCACCACCCGGCCGTTCTCTTTCTCCAGGGCCAGGCGCACCTCGCCGTCTTCATTGTTGTACTTGATGGCGTTGACCAGAAGGTTGTCCACCAGTTGCACCAATTTGTTCAGGTTGCCCCGCACCTTGACCGCCTCTTGGGGCACCTGGCCCAGATCCAGGGTTATATTGCGCTGGGCGGCGGTGGCTTTGAGGTTCTCCGCGCCGGTGCGCACCAGGGCGGCCAGATCCACGTCGTTGAAATCGAATTGTTCTTTGGAATGACTCAGACGGGCCAGATCCAACAGATTGTTGATCTGCTTTTCCAGCTTGCTCAGGTTGCGCCAACAGATATCCAAGTAGTTTTGGGTCTGTTCGGCCTCGCCTCTGCCGTCTTTAAGTAGTTGCAAAAAGCCCTTGAGGGAAACCAGGGGGGTTTTCAATTCGTGGCTGAGGGTGGTCAAAAATTCGTCTTTGAGTTCTTCCACGCTCTTGATTTCCTCCAGCGCCTGCTCCAGGGCCGTGGATTTTAAAAGCAGCTCACTGTGCAGGGCGTCGCGCAGGGTGACGTCCCGCAAAATGGTACCCAGCACCCAGGATTGACCTTCCGGCCCTCCCTCCAGAGTGATGCTGGCCTCTATCTTCATGATACCCGCTCCGGAGTTGATTTGTCCGGAAACCAGTTCACCGGGCGAGGCCAAGGCGTTTTCCCATCCCTTGTCCAAGGTGACGAAGCGCTCCACCGGCTGTCCCAGCACTTCGTCTTTGAGGCAGCCCACCGCCCGGCAAAAGGCCAGGTTGGCGTCCAGAATGCGCTGGCCGGCTGGGGCCAGGGAGAGGAACATGTCCGGAGCGGCGTCAAAAAAACGGCGGTAGAGGCTCAAATAGTCCAGCAGGGCTTCGTGCATCACCTGGATGGACAGGGCCAGGCGGTTCAATTCGCCCAGGGCCTGGGGGGAGTCGGGCAGGGGCGAGGGCTCGCCCAGGGCCATACTGCGGCAGGCCTCCAGCAAGACGTCCACCTGCCGGTTTTGGCGGTGCCGCCAGATCAGCCCGGCGGCCAGCACCGCGGCCAGACAAATGGACATACCCACCGTCTTGAACCAAATGCTGCGCTTGACCAGATGCAAACCGGCGCCGGACAGGCCCCGCTCATTCCAAAAGGCAAGGTCCAAAAACAACTCCAACACGTTCCAGGCCAACAGAGGCAGGCCCACCATGAGCAGCATGATTAAAAGGGGTTTGGAAAATTTAATGTTGGGCATGAATGGTTTCCCGGGCCGGGTTGGGTGATTCCTCAAGAGGTCTTCAGCTTAGCCCCGGGGGGAATCGGCTGTCAACGCGCCGCGCCGCTCCAGCCTGATTTTGTTATGTCACCCCGGCGTGATATATTCAATTACAAAGCAAGGAAGTTCAAAGATGCGTATTGTATTTCTGGCTCCGGAAGTATGGCCCTTCAACCGGGTGGGCGGCCTGGCCGAGGTGGCCCATGAACTGCCTCTGGCCCTGGGCGCCTTGGGGCATGAAGTGGCCGTGGTCACGCCCAAGCCTCGCCTGGAGGCGGGCCTGGCCGCTGATTTGGAGAAACTTGACATCACCCTGGAGGTGCCGGTTTCCTGGAAGCGGCACCGGGCCCAGGTGTTTCGGCAGGACGCGGGGCCGGGGGTGGCTAATTACCTTTTGGGCCACGAGCACCTGTTTGACCGCGAGGGGCTCTACGGCAATGCCTACGGCGATTACGAGGACAATGCGGAGCGCTTCATCTTCTACAGCCGCGCCTGCCTGGAACTGGCCCGGGTCATGGGCTGGACGGTGGACGTGTTTCACGCCAACGACTGGACCACCGGGCTGGTGCCGGTGTACTTGCAGAGCCTGTATGCTGAAGAGCCTTTGTTCGCTCAAACCGCCTCGCTGATGACCATCCACAACCTGGGCAAACAGGGTTTGTTCTGGCACTACGACATGCCCCTGACCGGACTGGGCTGGGAGTACTTCACGCCCGAGGCCATGGAATTCTACGGGCAGATAAATTTCTTGAAGGGCGGCCTGGTTTTCGCGGACATGATCTCCACGGTGTCCCAGCACTACGCCCAGGAGATACTCACTCCGGAGATGGGCTTGGGGCTGGAAGGCGTCCTGCAAAGGCGCCAGGAGCGCCTGGCTGCGGTGATCAACGGTCTGGATTACCAGAGTTGGGATCCGGCCGGCGATCCCCTTTTGGCCGCCAACTTCAGCGTGGATGACCCCGGCCCCAAGGCCCAGTGCCGCCGCGATCTGGCCGCGGTTCTGGGCCTGGAGCCCGAGGCCCCCCGGCCCATCGCCGCAGTGGTGGGCCGGCTGGTGGACCGCAAGGGCCTGGATCTGATCTCCGCCGCGGCCCAGGATATCTTTGATTTGGGTCTGGATCTGGCGGTGATGGGTTTTGGCGAGGATCATTATCACGTGCGCCTCAAGGAGCTACAAAAACGCCACCCCGGCCGCCTGGGAGTGCACATCGGCTATGAAACCGAACTGGCCCACCGCATCATGGCCGGCTCGGACCTTCTGTTGATGCCCAGCCTGTACGAGCCCTGCGGTCTGCACCAGATGCAGGCTCTGCGCTACGGGGCGGGGCCGGTGGTGCGTGCCACCGGCGGCCTGGACGACACCGTGATCAATCACCACGCCGGACGCCCCGGCACCGGTTTCAAGTTCGAGCCCTATGAGGTGCCGGCCATGCTGGAGGCTTTGCAAAAGGCCCTGGCCGCCTATGCCGAGCCAGAACAGTGGCAGGGAATCATGGCCCGGGGCATGGCCCAGGATTTCTCCTGGCAGGCGGCCGCTCCCCGCTATGTGGAAATCTACCAACGGGCCCGGCAATTAGCCGCCGAGCGCAGGAGCGCCTGACCATGGCCGCTGACAATCGCTTTGAGGTGCTGGCCCATGTGGTGGAGATCACCAACGCCTCGGTGGACGTCAATGAACGCCTGGACAGCATCCTGGGCACCATCAACGCCCATTTGGGTTCCCGGGCGGCGGTGTTGTTTCTGCAGGAGCGGGCCGGCAGCCTTTTGACCCAGGCCAACTCCTGGCCCCGGGATGAGCGGCGTGAGCCCCCCCTGAGCGTGCCCTTTGGAGACGGTGTGTTGGGTAAGGTGGCCCAGGAACGCAAACCCCACATTGAAGCGGCCAGTGCAGCCGGCGGCGACGCGGCGGTGGCTGAAGTCTGCCGGCCCGGCGAACTGGCCGCCGTATTCCCGGTAATGGATGACAACCGCTTGTACGCGGTGTTGCTCCTGGCCTTTGACGGCGGGCGCAGCATCGAGGCCGACGAGGTGCGCCTGTTGCAAATGGTGTCGCGGGAGATGGCCGGCACCATAAGAAACCACCGGCTCTACTTCGAAGCCAAGCGCCGCATCGCCGAGTTGAACGTCATCTCCGAACTGGGCCGGGCGGCGGTGTCCACCATCGAGGTGGACGAGTTGTTGAATACCGTGGCCTCCATGTGCGCCAAACTTTTGGGAGCCCGGGGAGGCATGGTCTGCGTAAACGCGCCCAGCGCCCGGCCGCCGCGCCTAATCTCCTATTTCGGCAAGGTGCCCACCGATTGCCTGGAGTTGAAGCAATGCAACGCGGTGTGCCGCAAATATGAAAAACTGCCTGATGAGATGGAGCCAGGGGACTCTGCGGAGCTTTCGCCCACAGGCCTCTGCGTGCCCCTGACCTTCAAGGGGCCTTACAACGGGCACGTGTGCGTATTCGACAAGGTCGTGATGGGCAAGGACGCGGTGCCCCGCTTCAATGTGGAGGATCGAAACCTGTTGTCCACCATGGCCTCCATGGTCTCAGCCGCCCTGGAAAACGCCATCATCTTTCAGCGTATGGAGGTCTTGGCCCAGCACAACGAGGAGATGGTGGGCGCCCTGGCCACCCTGTACGAAATAAGCACGGTCCTGATGACCACCATGCAATTCGAGGAAACCGTGCTGATCGTCTTGACCGCGGTGATTCACCCGGTGGGCCTGGATCACGACCGGGTGATTCTGTTCCTGGTGGATGAGGAAAACCAGGTGATCCGCCCGGTGGCCAACATGGGCAAAGACACCGAGGTGGACCAGCGCAGTGAGCTCACCCGCAGCCTGCTGGAAGTGCGCGAACAAAAGCCCCGCCGGGCGCTTTTGGTGGATGAACGTCTCAGCGGCCTGGAAGTGCCCCTGGACCCGGACCAGAGCGTGGTGGCTTTGTGCGTGGACCGGGGTAGCAGCGTGGTGGTGGAGGACCCGGTGCACGATGCGCGGGTCAACCGCGAGTTGGCCGAAAGCCTGGGGTTCAACAGCCCCTTTGTGGCGGTGCCCATGTTCGCCAAGGGCAAGGTGGTGGGCGTGCTGTTGGCCAACAACTACCGTAGCGGACGGGCCTTCAACGACCGGGACGTCAAGCTCCTGGGCATGCTGGCCAATCTGGGCGGTTTGTCCATTGAGACCGCGCGCCTGTACCGCAACCTGGCCAGCGCCAACAAGGAACTGGCCCAGATGCGCAACCGCCTCCTGGAGGCCGACAAACTGGCCGCCCTGGGCGAAGTGGCCGCCGGCGTGGCCCACGAAATCAGAAATCCTCTGGTTTCCATCGGTGGTTTTACGCGCCGCATCCGCAAAAAAGTGGGCGAGGATTCGCCGCTCACCCAGTATCTGGACGTGATCATCGAAGAGGTCACCCGCTTGGAGCGCACCCTGAATGAGATGCTGGACTTCTCTTCAGACGCCCGGGGCCAGTTCGAGGAGCACGACTTCAACTTGATCATCCAGCAGTCTTTGGAGCTTTTGAACCGCGAAATGGATGAGGAAGCCATCCAGGTGCAGGAGCAGTTGGCCGGCGGGCTGCCCCCGGTGTTTTGCGATGACCGTCAGATCAAGCACGTTTTCTTGAACCTGTTCCTTAACGCCATCCAGGCCATGTCAGGCGGCGGTACGCTCAAGGTGCGTACCTTCACCGTGATGCGCGAGGGCAAGCAGTTCGTGGCCGGGGAGGTCACCGACACCGGCGGCGGCATTTCCATGGATGTGATGCACAACATCTTCAACCCCTTTTTCACCACCAAGGATCAGGGCTCGGGTCTGGGCCTGTCCATCGTGCACAAGATCATCACCCGCCACTACGGCCAGGTGGAGGTACACAGCCGCGATGACGGCGGGGCCAGCTTTCTGGTGACACTGCCCGCGGCCGAGGAAGGCCGGGCCTACCTCAAGTAGGTCCCGCCGCAGGGAAGTATGCCAAATGGCGCACGTGGTGGATTTAAACCTGGCCCGAAGGCAGAAGCAGGCCAGTGCGGCCTTTGGCCGCTGGCGCCAGCGCATAGGCTATCAGCCGGAGATGGACACCCGCCTCAGCGACCTGCCCGACGGCATCCTGGAGGCTCTGGCCGAGTTGAAACATCAGGCCAACCTAGCCCTGTACGACGTGGTGCTGGGGGTCAGGGGCTGGGGCCCGGGCGAGCGCTTCGACGAGTTGGAGGCGCGGCCCAAACTGGAGGCCCTGGACGCCTTTTTGTTTCTGGCCGACCAGGTGCGCTGGGAATTGATGCACCGCCTGGGCTGGCTGGAAAGCGGAGCCGCCCAGAAGTACCCCATCCTGGACCTGGCTTTGAAGCACCGCGCCATCCAGTCTGAATTCGGGCCCGAGCCGCCGGTTTTGTGCGAGGCCTACCCCGGCTTCGAACAGGTGCGCCGCCGGCTCAAGATCGAGCCCGAGGCGGTGGTGCGCTCCCTGATCCCCAAGGCCCTGGCCGCCTTCAAGCAGAGCCTGGCCTAAGGGCAACCTGAAATAAGCAAAAGAGAAAAGGCGGGTAAGGAATTAAGGGCCGCCGGCGGCCGTATTTCATGAGCCAAGGCTTGAGGCCTTACTTGGCTTGAGCAGGGGAATGCGCCCGCCGATGGCATGCCGCCTCAAGGGCAAGACATTGGGCCGGCTCTTTACCTTACTTACATATTCCCCCCACCCAGCCAGGCAGTTGAAGTTTGCGTCAAATGCAATGCTCTTTTAACCCTTCCCAACCGCTAGGAAATAGCCGCCGCCGTGCTTGACACCTTGGGTGGGCGGTGCTATTGATTCGGGGCACCCGCACGACCAGCGCCAGCGGCATAACGCGCTGGAACGTTGTACATACTCTCATTGACTACAAGGAGTTTCGGCAAAATGCCCGCCACCCCGTTTTTGGAGGTAACCGAAGCAATCGCCCTGATGGGCGGCGAGACCATACACAAATGCATGCAATGCGGCCTCTGCTCCGCCCTGTGCCCCTGGCCGGCGGTGGATTCGCCTTTCCGCACCCGCCAGTTGATGAAGATGGGCCAGTTGGGCCTGGAGGGCTTTGAGTCCGACGACATCCTCTACGCCTGCACCACCTGCAAGCTGTGCGTGAACAACTGCCCGCGCGAGGTGGACATCATCGGTGTGGTGCGCGCCATGCGCGCCATGATCGCCGACGCCGGGGCCGCGCCCCAGAGCCTTAGGGCCATCATGGGCTCCATCCACTCCAAGGGCAACCCCTGGTCCGAGGACCGCGAAAACCGCGAGGCCTGGACCGAGGGTCTGGAGGTGCCGCGCTTCGACGGCAGCCAGGAGTACTTCCTCAGCGTGTGCTGCACCTCGGCCTATGACCCCCGCGCCATAGAGATCGCCAAGGCCCTGGTCAAGGTGCTGGACGCCGCCGGCGTGAGCTACGGCATCATCGGCAACGAGGAGTCCTGCTGCGGCGAGACCTTGCGCAAGATGGGCGACGAAGAGCAGTTCATGGGCCTGGTGGAAAAGAACGTGAACCTGTTCAACGACAAGGGCGTCAAAAAGATCATCACCACCAGCCCCCATTGCTACAACACCTTCAGCACCGAGTACCCCGAGTTCGGCGGCGAGTACGAGGTGGTGCACTACACTCAACTGCTCAAAGACCTCATGGACGAGGGCAAGCTGTCCGTCGGCGGCGGCTTTGACAAGAAAGTCATCTATCACGACCCCTGCTACCTGGGCCGCCACTCCGAGGTGTTCGAGCAGCCCCGCGAGCTTCTGGCCGCCTCAGGCGCCGAGGTGAGCGAGTTTGAGCGCAACAAGGGCATGGCCCTGTGCTGCGGCGGCGGCGGCGGGCGCCTGTGGATGGAGGCCGAGCCCGAGCAGCGTTTCTCCACCCATAAGGTGCGCGAGGCCGTGGAATCCGGTGCCGAGGTGGTGGCCACCTGCTGCCCCTACTGCGTGAACATGTTCGCTGACTCCATCAAGACCGAGAACGTGGACGAAAAGCTGGAGGTCAAGGACCTGGCCGAGATTCTGGCCGAGTCGCTTTAGCCCAAGTCCGGAATAAATAAATCGCCCCCGGGCCTTAGTGGTCTGGGGGCTTTTTTTATGTACGCGGACAAGCGTAGACTCTTGGTAGGGAATTAATACCAAGCGAAAAGAGGCTGACCATGAAAAAGCTATTAGCCCTGGCCGTGGCGCTCAGCTTGATATTCATTGCTGGCGTGGCCCTGGCCGAGAAGGCGGACGGCGAGAAGCTGGTGCGGGATTTGTGGAAGATGTTCGCCGACAAGCAGTGGGACCAGGTAGAGGCCATGATGTCGCCGGCCTTCCAGTCGGTGCACACCTACGGCGCTGATGACAAGGCCGCGGAGATGAAACTGTTGCGCGGGCTGAACCTGGGGGCTTACGAATTGTCCCGCTTCAAGGTGACCCAGGAGCGCAACGTGGTTTTGGTGAGTTACTTCGCCGGCGCGGCGGAGACCATCAAGGGCAAGCGCCTGGGCGGGAAGGCCACCCCACGTCTGACCATTTTCATCAAGACCGACAAGGGCTGGATGTGGCTGGCGCACGCCAATTTGAAGTACGTGCCAGCCAAGTAGGGCGTTAGGCTGGCAGAGTCTTTGGGGTAGGGTGGTATTGCAGCCACAGCCGGTCATTTGGTCCCGGCGCCTGTGCTGGTGGCAGAGGTTGCTTCGTCGCGGCTGGGCCGCTCCTCGCAATGACACTGGTTGTTTTTAATGTGTCGGTTCGAGCGCTATTGACGAGAGCGCTTACCGTCAAACCGCAAGTGTTGTCGTTGCGAGCGAAGCGAAGCAATCTCTGTTCTGGGTACAGTGTTCCGCATTGCCTTGACGTCCCCAGCCATTGGATCGCTTCTTCGCATGAGTCGTCACTTCATACAGCGATATTTTTCTCACTAAGTAATAGCCGTCATTGCGAGGCCCGCCGCCGGGGGCGTCGATGGGGTTGAGGAGCTTCTGCGGCGGGCCGTGGCAATCTTCGGCTTCCCTTCAAGTTTCGAAGCTAAATGGGAAATGGAAGATCGCCACGTCGCAGCGGAGGGCCTAACTTTTCAATACAAACGTCTTGCCGCTGCTCCTCGCGATGACGGCTATGGCTGTACGAAATCCTATCTTCGTGAGGGCGTGGTGTATGAGGGTATCGCATCACCACCACAATAAGGCTTTCCTGCTTAATATTTACAAACCTCTTGTTATTCCTTAAGCCCACCGCCATCCTTGACAACCTCCCCCCCGAGCCCTACTAATTACCTAACCGATTTCACCATGGAGAGAACCCGTGGAAAAAAAGCTTCCCACGCTTGACGCCAGCCTGAACTTCGAGCAAGGTCCCATCCGCCCGCCCAGCGAGGCACGCAGCTTGCTGCTGCGCTTCACGCGCAACTGCCCCTGGAACAAATGCACCTTCTGCCCGGTGTACAATGGCCAAACCTTTTCCCGCCGCTCCCTGGAAGAGATCAAGGCTGACATTGATTCGGCCGCCGAGATGCGGCGCGAGATCATCGGACTGTCCGAGGCCATGGGCGAGCGCGGCCGCGTGGGCCAGCGGGTGGTCAACGCGGTTTTCTCCCAGCCCCGGTTGAGCCACGCCTTTCACAACGTGGCCGCCTGGCTCTACTACGACACGGGCAACGTGTTCATCCAGGACGCCAACAACCTGGTGATGAAGCCCGAGACCCTGGCCGAGGCGCTTAAGTACTTGCGCGAAAAATTGCCCGAGGCCCGGCGGGTGACGTCTTATGCCCGTTCCTCCACCGCGGCCCAGCGCACCGTGGAAGAGCTGACCATGATTAGGAAGGCCGGCCTGGACCGGGTGCACATCGGCCTGGAGACTGCCTACGATCCCCTTTTGAAGTTCATGAAAAAGGGCGTCACCGCGGCCAAGCAGATCAAGGGCGGCCAGAACGTCAAGGCCGCGGGCATGGAGTTGTCCGAGTACGTGATGCCCGGCCTGGGGGGCAAAAAGTGGTGGCGCGAGCACGCCACGGCCACGGCCGAGGCCCTGAACCAGATCAACCCGGACTTCATCCGGCTGCGCACTTTGCGGGTGCCGCCGCAGATCGAGCTGGCCGCGGACGTCAACTCCGGGGCCTTTGAAAAGCTCAGCGACGACGAGGTAATCGAGGAGATCCGGCTGTTCATCGAGAGCCTGGAGGGCATTGAGTCCTACGTGGCCAGCGACCACATCATGAATTTGATCGAGACCGTGAGCGGCAAGCTGCCCGAGGACAAGCCCAAGATGCTGGCCATTCTGGACAGCTATCTGGCCCTGGACGAGCGGGAGAAGCTGCTTTACCGCCTGGGTCGGCGCATGGGCCGGGTGCGCGAGCCGGGCGACGTGGACCGTTTGGGCCTGCGCGGCGACCTGGAGGCCACCCTGGAGCGCATTCAGGGGCAGGCTGATCCGGACGAAGTGCTCTCCGAAATGGCTGACGGCATGATTTGAGGCTTCGCCTAGACGCTCCTGACGGCGCTGCCGGCTGCGCTCGCGCCTCAGCGTAGAATAAGACTACGCTTGCGTTGCTCGCTTGGTGGCATCTTGTCAGCATCGCCCAGGCTGTGCCTCAGACTGTTGTGGTTGGCTACCTGAAAACCGGGTATGATCGCCTTCATGCCTGAGATCAATCTGCAAAGACGCTGCAAGCGCCAGGCCTGGGCGCCGGAGCACCGCTTTTTCGCGGTGACCGCGCCTGGGCTGGAGCCGCTGTGCGCGGCCGAACTGAAGGCCCTGGGTGTGGAGCAGGTCGAGGCCCGGGCCGGCGGCGTGGGCTTTGCCGGCAAACTTGGGGCCATGTATTTGGCCAACCTGCATTTGCGCACCGCGGGCCGGGTGCTTTTGAGGCTCAAGGACTTTCGGGTGCGGCGCTGGGACGATCTCCTGCGCCAGGCGGCGGCGGTGCCGTGGGAGGTGTACATCCCGGCGGGCGCGCCGCTGGCTGTGCAGGCCACCCTGCGCCAGAGCAACCTCAAGCATGAGGGCCGGGTGGCGGAAGCCGTGTTCGAGGCCGTGGCCAAGCATTTGGCCGGCCTGGGCCTGGAGCCTCCTGTGTTGGCCAAACCGGCGGACCAGTCAGCCCAGCGCCTTTTGGTGCGGGGCGAGGACCGCCGCGCCCTTATCAGCCTGGACTCCAGCGGGCCGCACCTGCACAAGCGGGGCTACCGCCTGGCCGGGGGCAAGGCGCCCTTGCGCGAGGACCTGGCCGCGGCCCTGTTGCTGCTCTGCGGCTATGACGGTTCGCTTCCCCTGCTGGACCCTCTGTGCGGCTCGGGCACCCTGGCCATCGAGGCCGCGCTTATGGCCCGGCGCTTGGCCCCCGGCGGGGAGCGTGGCTTCGCTTTTGAGGCCTGGCCCAGCTTTCGGGAAAAGACCTGGCAGCACCTCAAGTCCAAGGCAAAAGAAGCGTCCCGGGACCGGGCGCCAGCAATGATCCTGGGCCAGGACCGCCAGAACCAGGCGGTGCGCTTGGCCCGGGAAAACGCCTTGCGCGCCGGGGTTGAGGGCGACGTCGATTTCAGCCGGGCTGATTTTTTCGCGGCCAGGCCGCCGGCCGGGCCGGGGCTCTTGGTGCTCAATCCGCCTTACGGCAAGCGCCTGGGCAGCGTGCGCCAGGCCCAGGACTTGATCATCCGGCTGGGCAAGCATTTGCGCAAGTCTTTTCGAGGCTGGGATTGCGGGGTGGTTTTGTATGTGCCTGAATGGGCCGGGTTGCTGGGCCTGAAAGAAAAGGCGCGCTTGAGTGCGCCTTTTGGCGGCCTGAAGGTGACGCTCCTATACGGAGCGGTGACCGGCTAACCCGGTTACATGTTCCAGCCGCCGGAGACCTCCCAGGTGGCGCCGGTGACAAAGCTGGCTTCCGAAGAACACAAGAAGGCGATCACGCTGGCGATCTCATGCGGCTGCGCCATGCGCCCCAGCGGGGTCTCGGCCAGAAGCTTGCGCTTGACCTTGTCTGACATCATCTCGCGGATGGCCGGGGTGTCGGTCAGCCCGGGCAAGACGCAGTTGACCCGCACACCGAGCTTGGCCAAATCCCGGGCAGCGGACTTGGTCAGGCCCAGTATGCCCGCATTGGCCGCGGTGTAGGCCGCCTCGCCCTGACCGCCGATCTTGGCGTACAGGCTGGATACGTTGACCACCGCGCCGCGTCCCGCCTCCTCAAAGGCGTAGGTGGCGGCCTTGATGCCCAGCAGGCAGGAGATCAGGTGCACCTCCAAAACCGCCCGGAAGTCATCCAGGCTGATTTTTTGCACGTTGCCGGGGCGGTCGAAACCGGCGTTGTTCACCAGGATGTGCAGTCCGCCGTAGCGCTCCAAGGTAGTCTCCACCGCGTACTCCCAGTCCTCGGCCTCGCGCACGTCCATGCGCAGGGCCATGGCCCGGCCGCCGGCGCCCTCAATGGACAGGGCACCGGCTTCGGCGCCTTCTAAGTCCATGTCAGCCAGGATCACCGCCGCGCCCAGGGCGCCCATTTTTTCGGCCGTGGCCTGGCCGATGCCCCGGGCCGCGCCGGTGACCAGGGCTACTTCGCCGTGCAGATCCATGACAACCTCCCAGTGCCAGCAGCGCGATGCACCGCTGACGAGCATTGTTTGCTATCCTAGGACTAACCAATGCAGAGGCATGAGGTCAAGGACGCAGCGCGGCTTGACAGCCACTGGGCCGAGCCGTAGCATTTATGAGCCGATGCGGGCAGGGGCAAATGGAGCACGCCCAGGCGGACAAATTGTTTGAGCAAGTGAGGCAACAGTTTGAGTCTCGCGGCCTTTTGGGCCGGGTGCTACGCCTGGAGCTGGAGGGTAAGCCCTACAGCGTCCGCTGCGACGCGGATTGCTTTTCACTGTACCGCATCAATGAAAAGCCCCACCTGCCGCCCGGGCTGCCCGGCTGGACCGTGTGCCGTTTGACCTTGGGCGAGTGCTTCAGTCTGGACGGGCAAGAGGTATGCGCACCAGACGAAGTTCCCCAGGATGACGGCAGCCAGGCCAGGCTTTGGGTGGAAGCGGTGTTGGCCGCTTTGGATGAGATGGACCAGCAGTCAATCTAGATCGAGGTAGACCGTGAACATCTATGTAGCAGGCTCGTTGGCCTATGACCGCATCATGAACTTCGATGGCCGCTTTTCCGACCACATCCTGCCCGACAAGATTCACGTGCTCAACGTATGCTTCAACGTCAACGGCCTGCAGGAAAAGCTGGGGGGTACCGCCGGCAACATCGCCTACGGCCTAGCCCAGTTGGGGGAGCGGCCGGTTCTTTTGGCCTGCTTGGGCCGGGACGGCGGGCGCTATTTAGATTGGATGGGCCAACACGGCGTGGACACCAGTCAAGTGAAACAGATCGAGGATGAGTTTACCGCCGGCGCCTATATCACCACCGACAAGTCCGACAACCAGATCACCGGTTTCAATCCCGGTGCCATGAACCACGCCTGCGGCTGCAAGGTGGAGCGCATGGTGCCCGGCGATTCCCTGGCCATCGTGGCCCCGGGCAATCTGGAAGACATGATGCGCTTGCCGGACGAGTTCCGCGACTACGGCATCCCCTATATCTTCGACCCCGGCCAATCGCTCAACATCTGGCAGGGCGCGGCCCTGACTGAGGCCCTGACCGGGGCCCGGGTCTTGATCTCCAATGACTACGAGCTGGAAATGATCCAACGCATGACCGGCCTGAAGCTTTCTGATCTCTTGCAAAGGGTGCAGGCGGTGATAACCACCAAGGGCGAACAGGGCTCGGTCTTGTTCGAGGGCCAGCGCCGGGTGGACATCCCCATCGCCCCGGCCGACAAGCTGAGAGACCCCACCGGCGCCGGTGACGCCTACCGGGCCGGGCTGATCAAGGGCATGGCCCTGGGCCTGGATTTGGCCCAGGCCTGTTTGTGGGGCGCGGCCCTGGCCTCCTATGCCGTGGCCCACTACGGCACCCAGGAATACCGCATCGATGCCGTTGGCTTTGACCAACGCCTGGCCGCCCTGGGCGCCGAACAGGGCCTGGGAGGGCTTATAAAATGATCACCAAGCCGGGAGACGTGGTGTTGATTCACCGCCAGGGCGAGCCGGTGGCCTATGCCCGGGTGGAGCAGATCATTGCCGACGTCAAGCCCCAGTGGTGGCAGATCGAACTCAAGCTGTTGGTGGTGCCCGACCAGCCGGCCACCTGGATATTGAAGGAAGAGTACATAGACGGTGAGGAGTTTTCCATGGGCGGCGAGAAGATGCGCCTGGAGCGTCTGCCCGAACCCAAGGGCTTTGCCGAGCCTGAGCCGGAGCCGCCCAAAAAACCCCAGGGCGGCGGCAACGGCGACAAGGTGGTGAGCCTGGCCAGCCGCCGCGAGGAGCGCTAGAACCCGCCGCCCCAAGGAGGAGAAACCAGCCCCATGTCCGCCAAAGACCACCCCCTGGCATTGTTTCGCTTTCATCTGGATTTCAGCCCCCGTTTTTCCGACCTGGGCGCCTCGGGCCAGGTCAGCAGCCCCCGTTTCTTCAACTACTTCGAGGAGGCCCGGGCGGCTTATCTGAAACGGCTGAGCCTCTTGGCTGAGGACACGCTGCCGGTCTCCCTCTTGGTGGCGCGCGACACCTGCCGCTACCGGGTGCCCATCCAACACCACCATCTGGTGCAGATTCATCTGCGCACCGCCGATTGGGGCCGCCGCGCTTTCAGCTTCCACTACGCCCTCTGGCTACCCGAAGAAGACCTTTTGGCCGCCCAGGGCCACACCCGGGTGCAATGCCTCAATCCCATCACCCAGCGCGCCTGCGACCTGCCTGAGGAATTTCTGCGCGTGATGCGGCTTTTTGAGCAGGGCAAGCTGGATTAGCGTCGTCTGAGCCTTTAAGAGAAAAAGAGAAGAGGTGAGGAGGGGAAGATGTGTCTTCCCACCGGAATGATTGCTGGGTTGGAAATGGGTTGCTTAACTGCGGAGGCACGGCTGGTAAGAGGCATCTTGATGTAGGGGCGGGGTTTATCCCCGCCCGTCTTTTCTTGCGGTAACTTGACGGGCGGGGATAAACCCCGCCCCTACAAAGAACCGCCCAGGTGGCAGGTAGACATCTCTAATTTTAGCCTTGCATCAAACCACCCAACTGCTTCAACGTGTTTTGCCGCGCCGCCTCGAATGCCCTGGGTCCGTTGGCCATGCGCTTGGGCCCGCAGCGGGGCAGGCCGTTACCTATGACCTCGTGCAGCAGCGCTCCCCGGGAGCGCACTAGCTCCACCTGATCCTGGTATGCCTGCCAGCGGGCTGCGTCAACGGCGCGGGACTGTACGCGCAGGGGCGCCAGGCTGCCCGCCAGGGTTTTGGCCAGGGGCTTTTCCAAACTGCCCGAGGGCAAGACATGCACCAGCATGGTTGCGGCATTCAGGCGATCCTGGCAAGCCATGATCGGGGCCTTGTCGATCAGGCCGCCGTCCACCAAGAGGCCGTCAGCGGTCTCAACTGCCTCGAACATGGCCGGCACCGCGCCCGAGGCCCTGACCGCCAGGGGCAAAGGCCCACTGTCCAGCACCACCCGGCGGCCGCTGCCCACCTCCAGGGCCACCATGAGGCAGGGCTTTTTGCATTCGGCGAAAGTGGCAGCAGGCAGATAGTCCTTGAGCAGGTCCTCAAAGGCCTGACCGGAAACATAGCCCGAGCGGCCGCGCAGGCCGCCCAAGAGCCAGCGGATTAAATGGGCGCCTTGAGGCGGGTCCCAGAAGTCGCTTTTGCGCAAATGGCTAAACAGGACCAGCATTTCGCGGGGCGCAACGTCAGCCGCGGCAAAGGCGGCCACCAGGGCGCCGGAGGAGCAGCCGGCATAGGCGTCCGGTCTGATGCCCAACTCTTTCAGGCCCTGCAAAAAACCGGCATGCGCGAAAAAGCCGAAAAAACCGGAGGACATCACCGCCACCAGGGGACGGGGGAATTTTAAAGGATTGGAGTTGTTTTCTTGTGTAACCATATTGCCAGGTCTAGACTAGGGTGGCTTGAATGTCAACCAGGGGTAGAGCCATGCAGGAGAGTTTGGAGAAGCTCAAAGAGTTAATCGAGAGCCAGGGCAAGTTGGTGGTGTTTACCGGCGCGGGCATGTCCACTGAGAGCGGCATCCCGGATTTCCGCTCGCCCGGCGGGGTGTGGAGCAAGCACCAGCCCATCATGTACCAGGATTTTTTAGCCAGCAAACAGGCGCGGCAGGATTACTGGGCATTTTATCTAGACTGGTTCCCCGGCTTTGTTCAGGCCCAGCCGCATCAAGGTCATGTGGCCCTGGGCCGCCTCTACCAGGCCGGGCTGCTGGGTGCGGTGGTCACCCAGAACGTGGACGGCCTGCACCAGGCCGGCGGGGTGGCGGACGCGGACGTGGTGGAAATCCACGGCAGCGTATTCACCACCGCCTGCTTGGATTGCCAGCAGCACCAAGAGCCCACCAATGGGGTCTTGGACAGGGTGCAGGCCGGCGAGGCGGACCCGGCCTGTCCCTCCTGCGGGGGCTGCCTCAAGCCCTCCACCATCTCCTTTGGTCAGGGCCTGGTGCCCCAGGATTTGCAGCGGGCCGCCGAGCTTTGTGCCGCAGCCGACCCCCTGCTGGTGGTGGGCTCCTCCCTGGTGGTCACGCCGGCGGCGGAGCTGCCTTTGGCGACTTTAGCCCGGGGCGGCAGCCTGGCTATCATCAACCATGAGCCCACGCCTCTGGATGAGCGGGCCTCCTTGTTGTTTAGGGATCCAGCCGGCGAGGTGCTGGCCGCCTTGGCTGGCAACCTTTTAAAAGACGTTTAATTTTATAAGAATAACGCTTTTATCAATAAATTACTTTAAGTTGTCAGTTTGCCCTGCTCATCAAAAGGAAGGGGCCGGCCCACGCGGTAGGCCTGGGCCTGGGCCGTGGCGATCCTGGTGCCGTCTTCCTGGCGCACCTCAGCCTGATACAAGGCGGTCTTGCGGGTGGCGTTGATCTCGCTCACCTCGGCCAAGAGCCGAGCGCCGGGCTCGGCCGGGGCCAGGTAATAGATGCTAAGTTGCAGGGCCACGGCAATGGAGCCGTGGGCATTGCAAGCCAGTTGAAAGGCCTCGTCCAAGAGGCTGAACACCGCCCCGCCGTGCAGCTTGCCGTAGATGTTTTCGAACTGGGGCTTGAAATCCATGGCCACCAGGGCGCGGCCCGGCTCGATCTCCAGCACCTCCATGTCCAGCAGCTTGCGATAGGGCTCGTCTTGGGTGCGTTTGAAAAGCTTGTCCACCGCCTCCTCGCTCACGGCCTGCCTCCCAGCTAAAGATGCCGCTCATCTCTTGCGGTAAGATAGCATGAAGTCATCTTGATTCCCCAGAGCTTTGGAGAGCGCACTTTGCAAAATTCCGCTACCCCCGCAAAGGGTGACATGCTGCGGCTGACCGTGCACGATCTGGCCAATGGCGGCCGCGGCCTGGGTCGTGCGCCGGACGGACGCGTGGTGTTCAACGGCGGTGCCTTGCCCGGCGAGGAGGTCAGCGCCCGGGTGTTGCGCGTCAA
>JANQFN010000076.1 GCA_028277825.1 Desulfarculaceae bacterium | reverse complement strand
TACACTGATAGCGTAGACGTTTTTTTCATAACACACCGATAAATGCTACCCGCATCGCCAATGCCGTCCAACCTTCGTGAAATATCCGGGCTAGCCAGCAGATTTTATGGAGGTTGGGCGGTATTGGCGATTGGTCAATAGCCAACCGGCTGTCAAGTAAAGAAGATTGTCGGCGTCAGTGCCTCGACCCTAAATTGGTCCGGCACAGCTTGGGCAATGCCATCCTAAAGCGATGCAGGCTGGGCCCCATTCGGGTCGCCAACCGAATTGTTTCTCCTGGTCTTAAGTCGCATGGCGCGCATGTCATCTGCTCTGCCAGGACGCCGGGGCGGGGTCAAGGTCTGGCATTGGGGCGCGGGCAACAAAGTAAAAGGGTATCCCTGAAGAGATAATTTCGGGACACCCTTTAATTAGTCGATAAAAAAGTGTTTGCTTCTACGAGCAGCCGCTGGTGGCGCCGCAGGTGTCGCACTTTAGGCAAGTGCCGTTTCTGACCAGGGTGAAGTTGCCGCAGTCGGTACAGGCGTCGCCCTCATAGCCCTTCATGCGGGCCTCGTGTACCCGGCCGTGGTGATCGCCCCCGTCGCCGGCGCCGGCCTCCCGGGCCGCGTATTCTTCCACGTCATCGGCGGCGGCCATGGCCGCGTAGTCCGGGTTTTCAAGGCCATCTTCCTCTGCTTCCACGGTTTCGGGGACCTCGCCGCCGTTGCCGCCGGCGCCCGCGGATATGCCGTTGCCCCCCGAACTGCCATTGTCCCCGTTGCCTCCGTTGCCGCCGGCCTCGGCCGTGGCGTGTTGGAACAATGACAGGTTGCCACGCATGTAGCCCTGGCTGGCCACCCGGTTGATCATTGCCTCGTCTTCTTCAGACACCGGCAGATTACCCTCGGTGTTGCCCCGGCCCAGGGTGCCGGGCTCCAGATCGCCGGGCTGCACGTGGGCCAGGTCGTTGCGGCCCAAATAGGAGATGGCCAGCTCCCTGAACAAGTAGTCCAGAAGCGAGGTGGACATCTTGATAGCGTCGTTGCCCTCCACAATGCCCGAGGGCTCAAAGCGGGTGAAGGTGAAGGCCTCCACGAACTCCTCCAGGGGCACCCCGTATTGCAGGGCAATGGAGATGGCGATGGCGAAGTTGTTCATCAGGCTTCTAAAGGCGGCGCCCTCTTTGTGCATGTCCAAAAAGATCTCGCCCAGGGAGCCGTCGTCGAACTCGCCGGTGCGCAGGTAGACCTTGTGTCCGCCCACGATGGCCTTTTGGGTGTAGCCCTTGCGCCGGTGGGGCAGCCTTTGCCGCTTGGCCAATATGTGTTTGACCATGCGCTCGGCGGTCTCGGCAGCCTGGGCCGGGGCCTCCTCGGCCCCCTCGATGCCCAAAAGCTGGGCCTGCAGGGGCTGGGATAGCTTGGAGCCGTCCCGGTACAGGGCGTTGGCCTTGAGCCCCAACTCCCAGGACATGAGATAGGCCTGCTTGCAGTCCTCGATCACCGCGTCGTTGGGCATGTTGATGGTCTTGGAGATGGCGCCGGAGATGAAGGGCTGGGCGGCGGCCATCATTTTGATATGGCTCTCCGCGCCCAGATAGCGCTTGCCGTTGCGGCCGCAGGGCGAGGCGCAGTCGAACACCGGCAAATGCCTTTGCTTCAGGTGGGGGGCGCCTTCCAGAGTGCCGGCGCCGCAGACCCAGGTGTTGGCCGCTTCGATCTCCTGGGGGGAAAAGCCCAGGGCGGCCAGCAGGTCAAAGGCGGGGTCGTTCAGTTGCTTTTCGGAAAAGCCCAGGACCTCGGTGCAAAACTGGTGCCCCAGGGTCCATTTGGTGAAGGCGAACTTGATGTCAAAGGCCTCGCCCAGGGAGGCCTCCAGGGCCTGCAGCACCGCCGGGGTGAACTTCCGGTCCTCCAGGGCCTGGTGGCTGATACCAGGCGCGCCCAAGAGAGTGCCTCGCCCCACGGCGTAGCGGATCATCTCCTCTACTTGTTCGTCGTCGTATCCCAAAAACTTCAGCGCGCGGGGCACTGCGCGGTTGATGATCTTGAAATAGCCGCCGCCGGCCAGCTTCTTGAACTTGACCAGGGCGAAGTCGGGCTCGATGCCGGTGGTGTCGCAGTCCATCACCAGGCCGATGGTGCCGGTGGGGGCCAAGACCGACACTTGGGCGTTGCGATAACCGTGCTCCTGGCCCATGGCCAGGGCCCGGTCCCAACTGTCGCGGGCCGCGGCCAACAGCGCCTGGTCCGGGCAGGCCTCGCCCTTAAGCGGCACCGGCTTGATGCTCAGGCCCTGATAACCTTCGTCTTCGCCGTGGGCGGCCAGGCGGTGGTTGGCGATCACCCGGAGCATGGGCTCCTTGTTGTCCGCGAAGTCTTGAAAGGCCCCCATCTGGGCCGCCATCTCAGCCGAGGTGGTATAGGCCTCGCCGGTCATGAAGGCGCTCAAGGCGGCGCACAACTCCCGCCCCGCCTGGCTGTCATAGGGGATGCCTGAGGCCATCAGCAGGCCGCCGATGTTGGCGTAACCCAGGCCCAGGGTGCGGAAGCGGTGGGATAGCTCGGCGATCCGGGCCGAGGGGAACTGGGCCATCAACACTGAAAATTCCAGAGTGAGGGTCCACAAACGCACCGCGTGGCCCAGGGCGGCCAGGTCCATGGGGCCGTCCGGGGTTTGGAAGGCCAACAGATTCAAAGAGGCCAGGTTGCAGGCGGTGTCATCCAGGAACATGTATTCTGAGCAAGGGTTGGAGGCGTTAATGCGCCCGGAGTTGGGGCAGGTGTGCCACTGGTTGATGGTGGTGTCAAACTGCAGGCCCGGGTCGGCGCAGGCCCAGGCGGCGTGACCCACCTGATCCCACAGCTCTCTGGCGCTGACCACCTTGGACACCGAACCGCCCTTGCGGTTGGTCAACTCCCAGGTGCCGTCATCCTTCACCCGCTGAAAAAACTCATTGGGCACCCGCACGCTGTTGTTGGCGTTTTGACCGGCCACGGTGCGGTAGGAATCGGACTCCCAGTCCGTGGTGAAGGTGGGGAAGTCGACTTCGGTGTATCCCTGGCGGGCGAACTGGATGACCCGCTGGATGCAGTTTTCCGGGATCATGGCCCGGCGGGCCTTGACAATGGCATCTTTTAAGACAGGATTTTTCTTGGGGTCAAAGCAGCCCGGGTCGCCGCTTTTTTGGCAGGCGGCCATCACCTGGTTCAGGTGCTTACTGGCCATTTGTGAGCCAGCCACCAGGGCGGCCACCTTTTGCTCTTCGATCACCTTCCAGTTGATGTAGGCCTCTATGTCGGGGTGGTCGATGTCCACCACCACCATCTTGGCCGCCCGCCGCGTGGTGCCGCCTGACTTGATGGCCCCGGCCGCCCGGTCGCCCACCCTTAAAAAACTCATCAGACCCGAGGACTGACCGCCGCCGGACAGGGGTTCGCCCTCGCCCCGGATGGCTGAGAAGTTGGTGCCGGTGCCCGAGCCGAACTTGAACAGGCGGGCCTCCCTGAGCCACAAGTCCATGATGCCGCCCTCGTTGACCAGGTCGTCGGCAATGCCCTGGATGAAACAGGCGTGGGGCTGGGGGTGTTCGTAGGCCGATTCGGAGCGGATCAACTCCCCGTTCTCATAATCCACGTAATAGTGGCCCTGGGAGGGGCCGTCGATGCCATAAGCCCAGTAAAGGCCGGTGTTGAACCATTGTGGAGAGTTGGGGGCGCCCATCTGCATGGCCAGCATGTAGCGCATCTCATCAAAGTAGGCCCGGGCGCTGCCCTCGTCGTCAAAGTAGCCGCCTTTGAAACCCCAGTAGGTCCAGGTCCCGGCCATGCGGTCAAAGACCTGCACGGCGCTGGTCTCGCCGCCCAGGCGCTCTGGTTCGGGCAACTGGGCCAGGGCTTCTTCGTCGGGTACTTTGCGCCAGAGCCAGGAAGGCACGCCGTCTTCGGGCAGGGGCTTGGTCTGGGCCGGCACCCCGGCCTTGCGGAAGTACTTCTGGGCCAGGACGTCGCAGGCCACCTGGGACCAGTGCTCGGGGACCTTGATGTCCTCGGCGCTGAACACCACCGAACCGTCCGGATTCCTTATCTCGCTGTCAGCCTTGCGAAATTGAATCTGCTGATAAGGGCTTTGGCCCGCGGTGGTGAAAAATCTGTTTATGAGCATCTGATCCTCGAAGATGGTAATTATTCACGCATTGCCAGGGCCTTACCCCGTAAAACCCGAAAACCGTCACGGAAATGACATAAACCACAATATATAGTGGTTTCGCAACGGGTATTGACAATATATAGGAGTGAACACCTGTTTTGCAATAAGCTTTTTAGCGTCAAAACACATTAATGGATTCCTGCTCATTTGCAAGCGGCGCCAAAGCGCACGACCCCATATGCCAGCATGGCGTGGGAATCCTCCAGTGTCGGAACCATGAGTTGTCTTGGTATGCCCCCGTTTTAATAACATAAAATGCCTGCAAAAATACCTGAGCTAACAAAAAGTAACGTTATATTCCGCAACGCGGAATCCTCCATCTTGTGGGTCGCCGAGGGTTTGTGCTACAAAAATGGTAGGCCAAACTCGGCCCCTCAGCTTGGCTGCTCACATTTTTTTGGGTTCGTGTTTGGTTGCCTCACATCGGGAAGCACCCGCGGCTTGGGTCTTTGGGCCGGCGGCGCTTCTCCAGGGAGCCTGGGGCCTTAGTGTGCATCATGCGCGGCGCGGCGCATCGCCTTGAGACGGTGCCGGCGGCGGCCTCGCCGCTGGCACCCAACCCATATTTAGGAGAGGTGGTATGCATAAATTCATGAAGATGTTTTTTGCTCTGTTGGCTGTATTGGCCCTGGTGGTGCCGGCCGGCGGCGTCTTGGCCGCCAAGCCCATCGTGCTGGGCGCTCCGCTGTCCACCGCCTTTTTGTATGGCTGGGATGCCGAGCGGGCCATCAAGCTGGCTGTGGATGAGATCAATGCGGCCGGCGGGGTAAACGTGGGTGGAACCAAGCGCCCCTTCAAGGTGGAGGTGATCGACACCCGCGACCTGGAGGCCGGGGTGCCGGTGAGCGAGGCCCTGTTGGCGGTGGAAAAGCTCATCCTGCAAAAAAAGGCCAACTTCATCGTTGGCGGTCCGGTGCGCTCCGAGGCGGCCCTGGCGGCCATGGCCCTGTTGTCCAAACACAAGATGATCTCCATTCTGTCCACCGGCGTGCTCACGCCTAAATACCACAAGATCGTGGGCAAAAACTATGACAAGTTCAAGTACCTTTTCCGCATCTCGGGCGAGGTGGTCTGGATGCTCAAGGGCGAACTGGTGCCGGCCCTGATCGGGGTGGGCAAGCAGTATAACTTGAGCAGCATGTACATCATGGTTCAGGACGTGGCCTGGGCCCGGGCCCTGGGCAAAATCCTGGGCGGCATTATGAAAAAGAAGGGCTGGAAGGTGGTGGGCCACCAAGTCTATCCCACCGGCACTACTGATTATTCCATGGGCCTGGTTGACGCCAAGAAGAAAAAGGCCCAGGTGCTCTTGTTAGCCATGGACATGCCCGAGAGCGCGGTGCTTTTAAAGCAGTGGTTTGACATGAAGGTGCCGGCGCTGCCCTTTGGCACCATCCTGGCCGCGGCCGAGCAGCCGGGCTTCTGGAAGGCCACCGGCGGCAAGGGCCAGTTCGCCATCGCCAGCGTGGTCAACGCGGGCAACGCGCCCTCCAACGCCACCCCCTGGACCATGAAGTTCGTCAACGCCTACAAGAAGAAGTACGGCCTGGAGCCCGAGGGCTACGGCACCGCCAGCTCCTACATGGCGGTCTATGTGCTCAAGGACGCCATCGAGCGGGCCGGGACCCTTAACTCGGACAAGGTGGTCACCGCCCTGGAGAAGACCGACATGATGGGGGTCTACGGCCGCATCCGCTTTGACCCCAAGACCCACCAGATCATCCCGGCCAACGATCCCAAAAAGGGAGCGGTGGGCACCATCTTCCAGTGGCAAAAGGGTAAGCGCGTGGTGGTGTATCCGCCTTCCATCGCCACCGGCAAGATCCTGCTGCCGCCGTGGATGCAGAAGTAGGCTCGACTTCGCTTAAACAACCCATCCCGGACGCCGGGGGGAGGGCGGGCCCCTCTCCCCGGCTTCCCCACGCCCCTGGCTTGAGGTAGCGATGGAAATCATCATCTACGGGGTTATCAACAGCGTGACTTTGGCTTTGATGGCCCTGGGTTTTACCCTGGTATACGGGGTGAGCCGACTGCCCAACTTCGCCCACGGCGCCTTCTATGTCCTGGCCGGCTACATCTGCTGGATGCTTTTAAACCGTCTGGGCCTGCCTTACTTCCTGGCCGGGCTGATCGGCCTGGCCGTGGTGGGCGGGGTGGGCGCGGCCATGTACCACTTCATCCTGGAGCGCATCCGGGGCATGGCCATCAGCGAGATCATCGCCTCCTACGCCATCGGCCTGGCCATTTTGGAGGGACTGCGCTGGGGCGGCCTCAAGGGCGGCACTTTCATCCTGCAACCCTTTGTGGAGGGCAGCGTCGACATCCTGGGGGTGTCGGTGGACTATCAGCGCATCCTGGTGGTGGTGCTGGGCGCGGCCCTGGTGGGGCTGTTGTGGCTGTTCGTCAACCAGACCAAGCTGGGCCTGGCGCTCAAGGGCATGGCCCAGGACGAGCGCGCGGCCATGACCCTGGGCATTGATTCGGACAAGATGGCGGTGGTGGCCATGGCCCTGGGCTCGGTCTTCGCCGGGGTGGCGGCCCTGATCCTGTTGCCCATGGGCAGCATCGTGGTGGAGGCGGGTTATCACGTTCTGATCATGGCGGTGGCGGTGTGCATCGTGGGCGGCCTGGGCTCTTGGACCGGGGCGGTGCTGGCCGCTTTTGTGATCGGCTTCGCCCAGATCCTCACCGTGGCCTACATCGGGGCCCACTGGCAGGTGGTGGTGGCCCTGGTGGCCATAATCATCACCCTGATTCTGAGACCCAGCGGCATATTCGGTAAGCAGAAGGAACTGGAAGAACGTGTCTGACAAGTTGAAACATCAAGAGGGAAGACGCAAAGAACGCCTGGACCGGGGCATCAAGGTGCGCAGCGACGGAGTGTACGCGGTCAGCTCTTGGCGGGAGATGGCCTTTTTGGTCTCGCCGCGGCTGTTGTTGATCGTGGGCCTGTTGGCCATGCCTCTGGCCTTCATGCCCTTGCCCTACTGGCAAAAGGTGCTCTCCATCATCTGCATCTATTCGCTTTTGGCCATAGGTTTTGATTTTCTGGCCCACTACGTGGGCCTGGTTTCCTTGGGCGGGGCGCTCTACATCGGGGCCGGGGCCTATATCTCGGCCCTGTTGAACACCGAGTTGGGCCTGCCCATCTGGGCCAGCATCCCCCTGGCCACCGTATTGGGCGGCGGGCTGTGCACCCTTTTATTGTGGCCCTGCCTGCCGCTCAGGGGCGTGTACTTCGCCATCGTCAGCCTGATGTTCCCCCTGTTGGCCGGGCGCATCATCGAGGCCCTGGACGTATTCGGCGGCACCGACGGCCTCATCGGCCTGGACGGCTTCCCCAACGTTTACGCGGAGCAATACGTCCTGATCATAGCTCTATTGTTGTGCCTGTTCGGGCTGCGGCGTCTGGTCAACGAGGACGTGGGTCTGGTGTTTCGCGGGGTGATGGACAACGACCAGGCGGTCAAGGCCAGCGGCATCAACATCACCACTTACAAGGCCTTGGGCGTGTTCATCGCCGCCTCCCTGGGCAGCCTGGGCGGGGCCTGCCTGGCCCATATCTACATGTGGGCCGGCATCAGCCAGTTCGCCCTGGACTTTTCCATCATCCCCATTGCGGCCACGGTGGTGGGCGGCGGCGGCACCCTGGTGGGGCCGGTGATCGGCTGTTTGATCCTGGTGCCCATCTCCGAACTGCTCAGGGATTTCGGCACCTTGCGCATCGCGGTGTACGCCTTGATCCTCATGGGCTTCATCGTGTTCAAGAGCGAGGGCTTGATGACCTTCGGCGCGCGCAAGTACAACCAGTTCGAGCACTGGGTGGAGATATAGGGGATGTCAGCGGTGAACGCACAGCCTGCGGCCCAAGACCAGCAGCCCCTACTCTCGGTGCGTGGGGTCAACAAGACCTTCGGCGGGGTGCAGGCCCTGGCCGAGGTGAGCTTCGATCTGATGCCCGGCGACATCCTGGGCGTCATCGGCCCCAACGGCTCGGGCAAGACCACCCTGGTCAACGCCATCACCGGTTTCATCGAGGTGGACTCGGGCACCGTCACTTACCAGGGCAAGGAGATCACCGGGCTCAAGCCTCACAAGATCGCCGACAAAGGCCTGACCCGCACCTTCCAGGTGATGCGGCCCTATTACAGCCTGCCCGCCTACAAGAACCTGATCGTGCCGCTGTTCTCGCCCCGGGCCCGGCGCACCGGCGGCTGGCGCGGCGGCGGCAAGATGGGCAGCCGCGATACCGTGGCGGTGGACATCCTGGAGGAGATCGGCTTTGAGCGCGAGTCCTATGTGCCCTACAAAGCGGCCTCCTCCTTGCCCACCGGCTACCTCAAGCGCCTGGAGTTGGCCCGCTGTCTGGCGCTCAGGCCAGAGGTGGTGATCTGCGACGAGGTGTTCTCCGGCCTGTCCATGAGCGAGATGGCCTCCATGGTGCCTTTGATGGAAAAGCTGCAGATGGAGGGCATCACCCTGATCATGGTGGAGCACCGCCTGCGCGAGCTGTTCCGCCTGGCCAACCGGGTGTTGGTTTTAAACTTCGGGGCCAAGATCTGCGAGGGCACCCCTTCTGAGGTGATGGACAACGAGCAGGTCAAGGAGGCCTATTTCGGCTCCGAGGAGGTCTACAGCTATGTTTGAGGCGGTGGGCCTGATGGTCTTTTACGAAAACATGCTGGCCCTGAACAACGTCAGCCTGGTCTGCGGCCAGAACCAGATCATCGGCGTGTTCGGGGCCAACAGCGCCGGCAAGTCCACCCTGATGTACACCTTGAGCGGCATCATGGACGACATCGCCAAGAAAGAGCGCATGGCCGGCGGCGAGCGCATCACCATCCGCGGGGAGCTGGCTTACCTGGGCCGGAACATCATGGGCGACAAGCCCTCGGTGCGCGCCAAGGCGGGCATCATCCTCTGCCCCGAGCGGCGGCGCATCTTCCCCGAGTCCACCGTGCTGGAGAACTTGCGGATCGCCTCCTACCTGGCCAACAAAAAGCAGGCCGAGGAGACCCTGGATTACGTCTTTGAGCTGTTCCCGCCGCTGACCAAGATCACCGGCCGCCTGGGCGGCTTCCTCTCCGGCGGTGAGCAGCAGATGCTGGCCATCGGCCGGGCCCTGATGGCCCAGCCCAAGCTCTTGCTTTTGGACGAACCCCTGTTGGGGCTGTCCCCGGCCATCCAGTACTGGCTGGCCAAGGCCATCAAGGAGATCGCCGAGCAGCGCGGGGCCTCCATCATCGTGGCCGAGCAGTACGCCCGGCCCATCATGCCCATCATCGATTACGGCTACATCCTGGAAAACGGCTCGGCGGTGATCGAGGGCGGCCGCCAGGAGCTGATGGACAACCCCGACGTCAAGTCGGCCTACTTCGGGGCCTGATCAATGGAAGACTACAGCCAAGAATACACTTTCAGCCGCTTCGAAGAGGCCTGCGCCCAATACCCGGACAACGACGCCGTCATTTTTCTGGGGCAACGCTTCACCTACCGCCGCCTCAAGGAGCTGGCCGACCGCTTCGCCGCCGGCCTGGACCAGCGAGGCATCAAAAAGGGCGACCGGGTGCTGCTGTACTTGTCCAACAGCCCCCAGTTGATCATCGCCTGGCTGGCCTCGCAGAAGATAGGCGCGGTCTTGGTCTTGGTCTCGCCCATCTACACCTCCCACGAATTGGCCTACATGATCGAGGATTCCGGGGCCAAGAGCATCATCTGTCACGACACCAACTACGGCTACGTGCGCGAGATATTGGCCGACAGCGGTCTGGAGCACGTCATCGTCACCAGCCTGTTGGACCTGGTCTCGCCGGTCAAAAGGGCGGTGGCGGCCATGTTCGACAAGGCCCCCACCGGCAAGGTCAAGGGCGGGCCGGAGACGGTATGGTTTAAAAAGCTATTGGCCAGCCCGCCCAACCCGCCGGCGGTGGAGATCGACCCCATCGAAGACCTGTCCTACATCCTCTACACCGGCGGCACCACCGGCTTCCCCAAGGGGGTGCCGGGCAACCACTGGGGTCACTGCTCCTACGTGGCCGACATCATGGCCCAGGTATTCGCCGGCCACGTGCGCCCCGGCCAGGACACCTACATCGCGGTCAATCCCCTGTTCCACATCATGGCCCTGGGCCTGTTGATGGCTCTGGGGCTCAACCAGGGCAACACCACCATCCTCATGCCCCAACCCCAAGTGGACGCCATCCTGGAGGCGATCCAACGCTACCAGGTGCGCTGGATGCTGGGGGTGCCCGCCCTGTACCGCATGATCCTGGAAAACGACCGCCAGGCTACCTATGACCTCGGCTCGGTCAAATACTGCTACTGCGGCGGCGACGTGCTGCCCCGGGAGGTGCTCACGCGTTGGAAGGAACGGGTGGGGGTTTCCATATACCAGGTCTACGGCTCCACCGAGGCCGGGCACGTGACTTACTCCCGCCTGGATGACGGCGAACCGCCGGCCATGAGCGTGGGCAAACCCCTGGCCAGCCGGCGCTGCATCCTGGTGGACCCGGACACTCTGGAGCCCACCCCGCCGGGCGAGCTGGGCGAGCTTTTGGTCACCAGCGAGCACGCGGTAAAGCACTATTTGAACAAGCCCGAGGAAACCGCCGACGCCTTTGTGCAGATCCAGGACGAGGTGTACTACCGCACCCGGGACTACCTCAAACAAGACGATGACGGCCAGCTCTACTACGTGGAGCGTTCGGCCGACATCCTCAAGCACAAGGGGTATCGGGTGAGCGCCTCGGAGATCGAGGCGGTGTTGCAGGATCACCCCACCGTGGTGGGGGCCTGCGTGGTGGGGGTGCCGGACAAAAAAGTCGGGGAGCGCATCAAGGCCATCGTGGTGATGAAGGAGGACGCCAAGGGTGTGGGCGCCGCCGAGCTGCTGCGCTTTTGCCGCGACCGCCTGGCCTCCTACAAAGTGCCGTCCTATATCGAGTTCAGGGACATGTTGCCCAAGTCCAAGGTGGGCAAGCTACTCCGCCGCGAGATCCGCGACGAGGAGCGCCGCCGCCAGGAAAAGGAAAAACAGGTCACCGGTGGGCCCCAGGCGGCCGGAAGCGAGGGAAATAGGGGAGGAGAAGCGAACATGGAATTTCAAGAGGTACTCAAGCTCCGGCGCTCTTGCCGGGCCTTCAGCGAGAATGCGGTCAGCGACGAGCAACTGGACCAACTGATCGAGGCCTGCACCTGGGCCCCCAGCCCGCTGCATCTGCAGCCCTGGTCCTTCGTGGTGGTCAGGGACCCGGCGGTCAAGGCCAAGGTGATCGAGGTCTCCCAGGCGGCCAAACAGGCGGTGATAGACCGCGGCGGCCCGGACTGGGTCCAGAAGTACGGCTTCGGCTTCCTGGAGCAGGCCCCGGTGCTTTTGGTGGTGTGTTCCGATCCCAAAAAGGGCGGCCTGGGCGCGGCCTTCGGCCGCACCGACGGGGCCATGCAAGGAGTATCGGCCGGCATTCAGAACCTGATGCTGGCCGCCGCCGATATGGGCCTGGGCACCCTGTGGTTCACCTTCTTCGAGCCCGGAGCCATGAAAGAGGCCCTGGGCGTGCCCGCGGAGTTGGACATCGCAGCGGTGATTCCGGTGGGGGTGCCCGCTGGCCAGGACAAGGCGCCGCCGCGCAAAAGCCCCAAGGTGTTCCAGAACCAGTACGGCACATAACTGGCGGACCCGGTTTGGGAGCGGCCTAGATGAGCAGCGTCCTGGGACACGGCTTGGCCGGCCTGGCCGTGTACCAGGCGGTCGAACAGCCGGCCCGCCTGCCCGGCGGCGGCTTCGGTGTGGTGCTGGCCCTGGGGCTCAGCCTCTTGCCGGACCTGGACGTGGTGGGAGTGATCCTCTGGCCGGGCCAGTTCGCTCACCGGGGCTTTTCGCACAGCCTGTTGTTCGTCGCGGCGGTGTCGGGCGTTTTGGCCGGGCTGTTGCACCTGGACGACTGGCGCGGGTTTCCGCGCGCCTGGTACGGGCTGTTCGCGGTCTGCGCGGTGCACCCCCTGCTGGACTACCTCATGGCCCGGGGGCCGGGGGTGCCCTTCTTCTGGCCTTGGGACAAGACCGGCTACCTGGCGCCAATTCAGTTTTTGCCCACCGCCTACTACAGTCATTCCTTCAAGGGGCTGGCCGGGCTTTTGAGCCACGGCCCCACCCTGAAGGGTATGGCCATCGAGAGCGCCATCTTTGGGCCCTTGCTGGCCTTGACCATCTGGCTGAACCGCTGGCGCCGCAAGGAGGAAAAGGAAAACTCCGCATGAATACAGGGCAAACGCGGATTATTCCCATTCCGCTGCCCAGCTCTTTGTGCTATAATGTAGCTACTTTTAAGCCGGCAAAGTGCTAATATAGTCATTAATAACCGAGGCTTATCCAAGGAGATGAGTTGCCCCTCTCGGCTCTTGGCCAAGCAAGTGTATCCGGTGTCTCCACGCCGCCGGGGTGTGCCTTGTGCATATTAAGCCGGGGTGGGAATTGTCACAGCGCCCGCACGGGACGCTGTTTTTGTTTAAACAACTCGGTGCGCCTACAGCCGTGCCCGACGCATCCGGATTAGGCGTTGAGTCAATGGGTTCACCAGTTTCATAGGACCTGTTTCATAGGGAGGACCACTCATGAAGAAACTGACAAGCCTTTTGGCCGTCGCCCTTTTGGCGATGGGCCTGCTTATTGCCCCCGCCGCGGTGCAGGCCGCGGACAAGGTGGTCATCGGGGTGCCCACCTCGTTGAACTTCCTGGAGGGCAAGGAGAGTTATAATGCGGTCAAGATGGCCGTGGATGAGATCAACGCCAAGGGCGGGGTCAAGCTGGGGGGCAAGATGCTGCCCTTTGCCATCGAGGCCATTGACATCCGCGACGCCGCGCCCGGGGTGCCAGTGCCCGAGGCCCTGTTGGGCATCGAAAAGCTGATCCTGGAAAAGAAGCCCCACGCCCTGGTGGTGGGCCCCTTCCGCTCCGAGGCCCTGATGGCGGGCATGGACATGTTGGCCAAGCACAAGGTGCCGCTGTTGGGCACCATCGCCATGACCCCGCGCACCGAGGGCAAAATCGCCAAGGACCCCAAATATAAGTACGTGTTCCGGGTCTCTTTGAACGCCAAGTACTTCGTGGGCTACCTCTTGGGCACCATGGGCACCCTGGCCAAGCAGTTCGGTTTCAAAAAGATCTTCATCATGCACCAGGACGTGGCCTGGGCGCGCATTACCGCCAAGATCGTGGGCGGCGTCCTGGCCAAAAAGATGAAGCTGGAGGTGGTGGGCACCGAGAGCTTCCCCACCGGCTCCTCCAAGTTCGGGCCCGGCCTGATGAAGGCCAA
>JANQFN010000354.1 GCA_028277825.1 Desulfarculaceae bacterium | reverse complement strand
CGGGCCTTTGACCCTGAACTGTTCAAGCGCCTGATGCGCTTCGGCCTGCCCGGGGGCGTGCAGTTCTTTTTGGACATCTTCGCCATCACCTTTTTTGTGTTCATGGTGGGTCGGTTGGGCAAGCCGGAGTTGGCCGCTTCCAACATCGTCTTCGCCATCTCCACCCTGGCCTTTTTGCCCATGGTGGGCTTTTCCATTGCGGTGAGCACCATGGTGGGCCAAGCCATCGGCGCCTGCCGACCCCAGGACGCGGTCAAGGCCACGGGCAGCACCTTACACATCTGCCTGGCCTACGTGGCCCTGGTGGCCGCCCTGTTCGTGTTCGCGCCGGAGTGGCTCATGGAGCTGTTCCGCACCCGGGGCGGCGAGGTGGCCGCCTACGGCGAGATCATGGATCTGGGCGTGGTGCTTTTGCGCTTCGTGGCGGCCTACATTTTCTTCGACGCCCTGGCCATCATTTATTTCGGCGCGCTCAAGGGCGCGGGCGACATATATTTCGTGATGTGGACCATCAGCCTGGTCTCGCTGCTGCTCATGATCCTGCCCCTGTTCGTGGGCATTGAGCTGCTGGGCGCGGGCATCTATTACACCTGGTGCTGGTTAACCGCCTACATCGCCGCCCTGGGCCTCATATTCGGCTGGCGTTACCGCCGGGGAAAATGGCAAAGTATGCGAGTCATCGAATCCAACGCCGGCCAGTTGGTCAACCCCGAGGGTCTGCCCTGATATGCTGCTGAACTGGAGCGAGGAACTCAATGGAACCTGCGAAGCTGCCTGATCCGCTGGCCCCGGAAACCCTGCTGGACCAAATGGCGGTGGGGCTCACCGTCCTGGACCTGGACGGGGCCATACTGTTTTACAATAAGCACGCGGCCAAGGTGTTGGATCGAAAACCCAGCTATATCGGACGCGACATCCGCGACTTCCATAAGCCGGCCAGCAACCAGCGCATCGAGATGATCCTGGAGGCCTATGCCCGGGGCGAGACTCAGGAATACGCCTGGCAGTTGGCCCGGGACGGCAAAGTCTTCGGGGTGCGCGTGGCGCCCTTGATGGAGGATGACCGGCCCGCTGGTCTGGTGCACACCGTTATGATCCTGGGCCGCCCCCCGGCGGGAGCGGATGAGTAACTCTCTTAAGTATCCGCCCGCCTGGCTCTCCTGGACCCTGTGGGGTCTGGGGGTGGGCTTTTATATGATGGCCTTTTACCAGCGGGTGGCGCCGGCGGTGATGACCACCGAGCTGATGCGCGAGTTCGCCATCGGCGCCGCCTCCCTGGGCAATCTGTCGGCCTTTTACTTCTACGCCTACGTGGGCATGCAGATCCCCACCGGCGTCCTGGCCGACCACTGGGGGCCGCGCAAGCTGTTGGCCTCGGGCGCGGTCACCGCGGGCATCGGCTCCCTGGTGTTCGCCCTGGCCCCGGGCCTGTACTGGGCCAACCTGGGCCGGCTCTTGATCGGCGGCGGCGTGGCCGTGGCCTATGTGGCCTGCTTAAAGCTGGCCGCCCACTGGTTCCCGGCCCGGCGCTTCTCCTTGGTCACTGGTCTGGCCCTGTTTTGGGGGCTGATCGGCGCGGTGGGCGCCGGGGTGCCGCTGAGGTTGTTGGTGGATCATTTCACCTGGCGCCCGGTGATGCTGGCCTCGGCCCTGGTGATCCTGGCCCTGGCCGTGGCGGCCTGGCTTTTCATCCGCGACGACCCCTCAGAAAAGGGCTATGAGAGCTACGTCCCGGCATCGCTGGACATGGGTGCATCCGGGCCCGGGCCCCTGGCCGGGCTCAAGCAGGTGCTGGGCTATCGCAACACCTGGTTGTTGGCCTGGATACCGGCGGGCATCGCCGGCCCGCAACTGGCCTTTTCCGGTCTGTGGGGGGTGCCCTTCCTCATGGTGCGCTATGGCCTGGCCACGACTGAGGCGGCGGCCATGTGCTCCTTGATGATGGTCTGCATGGCTGTGGGCGGCCCGCTGTTGGGGGCCCTGACCGATCGCTGGGGCCGGCGCAAGCCCTTGTATATCATCGCCAGTCTCACCGCCACGGTGGGCTGGGCAGTATTGTTGTTCGTCCCCGGTCTGTCTCTGGCGCTGTTCGTGGTGCTGGGCAGCGTGGTCGGCCTGGTCAGCGGCGCCATGATCATCGGCTTTGCCTGGGGCAAGGAATCCGTACCCTTGCCCCTGGCCGGCACCGCCGCCGGGGTGATCAACATGGGCGTCATGATCGGCCCCACCATCCTGCAGCCGGCCATCGGCCTGGTGCTGGACGCCATGTGGAGCGGCCAGACCCAGGAGGGAGTCAGGGTGTACAGCCTGGAGGCCTACCAGGCCGGGTTCAGCCTGATGGTGGTCTGGGGCCTGTTGTCTTGCCTATTGCTCCTGTTGACCAAGGAGACCTTTTGCAAACAGCAGGAATGATTTTGCTGGGAGGCGTTATACAATAGGCTCCGGCCCGACAGGTTGGCGTGATATGACACAGACAAAAAAATCTTCCACGTGATCATCACCACCATGGCCGCCGCCGCCGCCGGGGTGGCGTCCCAGTTCTCCCAGGCCCGCTTCATCTGCCTGGGCCTGTTGGCCCGGCGGCGCATAGAGTAAAACTTCTCGCTTGAGGCCATGGACCGGGCCTACGCCGAGCTGTACGAACAGACGCTGTAAGAAATAGCATCCTGGTAATCGGAGATCAGCGTTTGAGGCCGCCTGACGGCGGCACCGCCGGCCGGGAGCCCGAGATCTCATACACCGACCAGCGGTGGGACTTCACGACGCGCTTGACCTGCAGCCAAAGGGGCAGACCGCTCATGGCCGCCTGGTCAACGCGGCCGTTTTTTATGCCCAAGAGCTTCAACAAATGCGTATGGGTGAACTCGTCCAGCACCAAAAAACGCACCCCGGCATCATAGAGATAGACCCAGCGGGCCTCCACGTGGGGCTGGTTGTATAGCTGGTCCCATTCCTGGTTGCTGGGCAGGCTCAGCAACAAGTCAGGCCGCAGCCAATAACGGTAAATAATGCCCGGCAAGACCCGTTCCCCCGGCCGGGCGCGTTGATTGACGACCTGATAAGCGCTCACCACGGGATGCTGGCCCTCATAGCTGGGCACCGCCAAACGGCGGTGCACGTGGATGGGTCCCCGGTAGTACTTGTAGCCGTCATAGAGCAGCACCACCGGCAGTATGACCAGCGCCAGCCATACGATGGCTGAGATGAGTTTTGGTTTTTTCTCCGCGGCCATCACGTATTCGGCCCCCCGGGCCGCGGGCAGAGCGATCAAGAGCAGCACCGGCAGGATGAAAC
>JANQFN010000279.1 GCA_028277825.1 Desulfarculaceae bacterium | reverse complement strand
AACGTGGCCGGCGACACCCCGCGCGTGGGGGTGTTCGTCTGCTCCTGCGGCATCAACATCGCCGGCGTGGTGGACGTGGAGGCGGTGGCCGAGTACGCCGAGGGCCTGCCTTACGTCACCTATGTGGAGAACAACCTGTTCTCCTGCTCCCAGGACACCCAGGAAAAGATCACCGAGGTGATCAAGGAGCAGGACTTAAACCGGGTGGTGGTGGCGGCCTGTACGCCGCGCACCCACGAGCCCCTGTTCCAGGAGACCCTGGTCAACGCCGGCCTGAACAAATACCTGTTCGATATGGCCAACATCAGAAACCAGAACTCCTGGGTGCATTCCGATGAGCCCGAGGCGGCCACTGACAAGGCCAAGGACCTGGTGCGCATGGCCGTGGCCAAGGCCGCTCTCCTGGCCCCCCTGGAGGAGGTGCAGCTGGAGGTGGACCCGGCCGCCCTGGTCATCGGCGGCGGCGTGGCCGGTATGAACGCGGCCCTGGAGCTGGCCAACCAGGGCTACAAGGCCCATCTGGTGGAGCGGGACAACTCCCTGGGCGGCAACGCCAAGAGCCTCAGGGTGACCGCGGCCAATGAAGAGGTGGCGCCCTACATCGCCGGCCTGGTGGAAAAGATCGAGGCCGAGCCGGCCATCACCACCCACCTGGGCACCACCATTAAAGACGTGGAAGGCTTTGTGGGCAACTTCAAGACCACCCTGGCCGGCGATGCCGGCGAGGAGGTGGTGGAGCACGGCGCCACCATCATCGCCACCGGCGCCGGCGAGTTCCAGCCCACCGAATACGCCTACGGCAGCCACCCCAAGGTGATGACCCATTTGCAGATGGACGGCGCCCTGATGAGCGGCGAGTTGGACCCCAAGGAGGTCAACAGTCTGGTCCTGATCCAGTGTGTGGGTTCCCGCGAGCCAGAGCACCCCTACTGTTCCAAGGTCTGCTGTGCCCACTCGGTGGAGACCGCCTTGCACTTCAAGGAGGAGAACCCCGACTGCCAGGTGGTGGTGCTCTACCGCGACATCCGCACCTTTGGCCGCCGCGAGCTCCTCTACAAGGAGGCCCGCAGCAAGGGCGTGTTGTTCGTGCGCTACGACCTGGAGAACAAGCCCCAGGTGGAGGCGGTCGGCGATCAGCTGAACGTGACGGTGCGCGACCACGTCTTGGGCCGCGACCTGTTGATCGAGGCCGATATGGTGGGCCTGGCTTCGGCCATCGTGAGCCACAGGGCCGAGGAACTGGCCCAGATGTTCAAGGTCCCCTTGGACGCCGACGGCTGGTTCCTGGAGGCCCACCAAAAGCTTCGGCCGGTGGATTTCGCCACCGACGGCGTGTTCATGGCCGGCCTGGCCCACTACCCCAAGCCCCTGGAAGAGGCGGTGGCCCAGGCCCAGGCGGCGGTGTCGCGGGCGGTGACGGTGCTGTCGGCCAAGGAGATGATGCTGCCGGGCACGGTGGCGGTCATCGATCAGAGCAAGTGCGTGGGCTGCGGGGTGTGCTGGACGGTGTGCCCCTACCAGGCCATCGACCAGGACGAAGCCGGCCTGGCCGTGGTGAATGAGGCCCTGTGCAAGGGCTGCGGCACCTGTGTGGCCTCCTGCCGCTCCGGCGCCCCCAACTTGAGGGGCTTTACCAACCAGGACGTCATGGCCCAGATCATGGCCATGGTTTAGAGTAAGTTGACGGGATGAACCTATGAGTGAGAATACACAGTTCACACCGCGCATAGCGGCGTTTCTATGCAACTGGTGTTCATACGGCGCGGCCGACCTGGCCGGCGTCAGCCGGTTGCAGTACCCGCCCAATATCCACGTCATCCGCATCCCCTGCACCGGGCGCATGAGCCCCAAGTTCATCTTGCAGGCCTTTAGGCAGGGGGTCGACGGGGTTTGGGTCAGCGGCTGACACCCGGGCGACTGCCACTATATTGCTGGCAACATGTACGCCCGACGGCGGTTCGCCGTCCTCAAAAACCTCCTGGAGTACGTTGGTATTGAACCCGGCCGTCTGCACTTCTCCTGGATCTCCTCGGCGGAGGCGACCAAATTCCAGGAGACGGTGATCGAGGTCACCGACGCGGTCAAGGCCCTGGGCCCGGCCAAGCACATGATCAAAGACATACGGAAGGTGGCCTGATGGAAGCCATAGCGCAAGGCATCCGCGAGGCTGCCAAGAAACTCTTAAGCCAAGGCGCGGTCGATTGCGTGATCGGCTTCGCCCAGGGGACCGTCCCCATGCGGGACTATCCCTACTTCGCCTACACGCCGGAAGAAGCCGATAACCTGACCTGGTCCCGTTTCTGCTGCAACAACTTGTCCAACTTTTTGGTGCGCCGCGAGATGGGCGAGGCGGGCAAGGTGGCCATCGTGGCCCAGGGCTGCGTGAGCCGCAACATCGTGGGCCTGATCAAGGAAAACCAGATCACCCGCGAGCAGGTGCACATCATCGGCGTGGCCAGCCCGGGCATGGTGGACAGAGGCAAGGTCCAAGCCCTGTTCCCCCTAAAGACCATCACCGAGGTCACCGAAGACGGCGAGGATCTGGTGGTCAAGGGCAAGGATTTTGAGGAGCGGGTGCCCACCAAGAAGGTGCTGAGGCAAAACTGCTACACCTGCGTGCAAAGAAACCCGGTGATCGTCGACGAGATGATCGGTGAAGAGTCCGAGGCCACCCACGGCGGCAACATCGACAAGGTGGCCGCCCCCTGGGAAAAGCTGATGCCTGAGGAGCGCTGGGAGGCCTTTAGCGAGAGCATCAAGGACTGCATCCGCTGTTACGCCTGCCGTGACGCCTGCCCCTTGTGCTACTGCCACGTCTGTTTCGTGGACGAGGCGCGGCCCCAGTGGTGCGGCAAGACCCAGGACGAGGCCGATGTGGCCACCTTCCACATCTTGCGCGCCTTCCACTGCGCCGGCCGCTGCACCGACTGCGGGGCCTGCGAGAGCGCCTGCCCGGTGGGCATCAAGATGCGCGGCTTCACCTCCAAGATCGAAAAGGACATCCGCGAGCTGTACGGCTACGCGCCGGGCATGGACCTGGAGGAGGAGCCGCCTCTGAGCGTGTACAAACCCAACGATCCCCAGGAATTCATCAAGTAGGAGCTATCAGATGGCTGAGAAAATACTAGCCAAGGACCAGCTGGATCAGTTCCTGGGTAAGCTCGCCGAGGGTCGCGAAGTGTTCGCGCCCCAGGACGTTGAGGGCAAGGTGGCCTGGGCCCCGCTGGAGGCCGCCGCCGATCTGCTCTGGGACTTTTCCAACTCCGATATGAGCCCCAAGGACTACTTTTTCCCCCAGACCGAGTGCATGATGCGCTTTGTCAACAAGGCTGACGACGAGATGGGCATGATCATGCAGGCCGAGCCGGAGCTGAATACGCCCCGGGCCCTGATCAACATGCGCCCCTGCGACGCCAAGGCCTTCCAAGTGCTGGACCTGATCTTCATGCAGGACGAGATGACCGACGATTTCTATTGGCGCGACAAGCGCGAAAAGAGTCTTTTGGTCGGCCTGGCCTGCAATGATCCCTGTCCCACCTGCTTCTGCACCTCAGTGGGCTGCGGCCCGCACCACGAGACCGGCCTGGACGTTTTGCTCGTCGATCTCGGCGACAAGCTGTTGGTCAAGGCGGTCAGCGACAAGGCCGCGGAACTGTTGGCCGAGCTGCCCGAGGCCGAGCAGGCCGACCTGGATCAGGCCGCGGAGCTGAAAAAGGCCGCCGAGGACATGGTGGAGGCCAACGTGGGCGTGGCCACCGACCAGCTGGAGGGCCGCGAGGTGATGGAGCTGTATGAGGCCGCCCTGTGGCCGCGGGTGGCCGAGTCCTGCCTCAACTGCGGCACCTGCACCTATTGCTGCCCCACCTGCCACTGCTTCGACATTCAGGACGAGGTGCAGGGAGACGAGGGCCGCCGGGTGCGCAACTGGGACAACTGCATGAGCTGGCTGTTCACGGTGCACGGCACCGGCCACAACCCCCGGGGCAGCAAGACCCACCGGGTGCGCCAGCGCTTCATGCACAAATTTAAATACATCCCCGACAAACGCGGCGGCGAGATCGGCTGCGTGGGTTGCGGACGCTGCGTGCAGCTTTGCCCGGTGAACATCGACGTGCGCTCGGTGGTCAACGATATGAACGCTTAGCGAGAAGGCCTTGGAGCTATGAGAAATACCTACATACCTTATCCGGTGCGTATAAAAGAGACGCAGGTGGAGACCGAGGACAAGATGCTCAAGTCCTTCTGGCTGGAGTTCTTGAACGCGGACGACGCCAAGGCCTTTGACTATACGCCCGGCCAGTTCGCCGAGCTTTCCGTATCCGGCTACGGCGAGATACCCATCGGCATCGCCTCCAGCCCCACCGAGGGTGAGGACCTGCTGTTCACGGTGAACAAGGTGGGTCACGTCACCAACCGGCTGCACAACATGCGCGCCGGCGACGTGATGGGGGTACGCGGGCCCTTGGGCAACAGCTATCCCCTGGAGGAGATGAAGGGCAAGAACATCGTGATCGTGGCCGGTGGTTTCGCGGTCACCACCCTGCGCTCCACCATGAACTGGCTGCTGCACCCGGACCACCGCGGCGACTACGGCGACATAGACTTCGTCTACGGCGCGCGCACCCCGGGCATGCTTTTATACACCGACGAATGGAGCCAGTGGCAAAAGCGCGACGACGTCAAGGTGCACATCACCGTGGACCAGGAGTTCCCCGGCTGGGACGGCCTGGTGGGCTTCGGCGTGGACATCGTCAAGCAGATCAAGCCCCAGCCGGACAACGCCGTGGCCCTGATCTGCGGCCCGCCCATCATGATCCGCTTCACCTGGCCGGTGTTCGAGGAACTGGGCTGGACCACCGAGCAGGTGATCCTCAGCCTGGAAAACCGCATGAAATGCGGCATCGGCATCTGCGGGCGCTGCAATGTGGGCGGCGAATACGTGTGCAAGGACGGCCCGGTGTTCACCAAGGCCGAGCTGGACAAATTGCCGGCTGAGTACTAGTTCACAAACCCGTGGCCCGGCGTTGCAATAAAATTTGCACACCAGGTCTTAATGGGTTAGTTTAACGAGGTCCCAAAGCCGGGCGAAAGGGGTGGCGAACCCCACGCCCCGGCGGGCATCAAACAATACAGCAAGGGAGCGGGCCTGAGTCTATAGCCTTTGAAGTTGCTTCCGCGCCCGATAGACATTTGGGGAGACAAGCATGAGTCAAGAGCCGATCAAACTGGGTAAACGCGAGAGCAAGCTCCGCGTTGACCCCAAATGGGCCGACGTGTGCCTCACCTGCGGCACCTGTGCCGGAGGCTGTCCGGTCACCGGTGTGGACGGCCTAGACCCCCGCAAGGCGGTGCGCATGGCCGCCCTGGGGCTGGATGATGAACTGATCAACTCCCGCTTTCCCTGGGTCTGCACCCTGTGCGGCCGCTGCGAGCGCGCCTGCCCCATGGGTGTGGAGATCCTGGCCATGATGCGCACCGCGCGCGGCTACCGGGAGCGGGACGAAGTGCCCGGCCCCATCCACAAGGGCACCATGATGTCCATGGAGCGGGGCAACAACCTGGGCATCCCCTACGACGACTGGCTGTTTTTGTTGGCCGATATGTCTAAGGAGATGGAGGAAGAGGGGTTCCCCGGCTTCTACGTGCCGGTGGACAAACAGGGCGCCCGGGTGATTACCACCATCAACTCCAAGGAGCCGTTCGCCGAGCCGGACGACATGAAGTTCTGGTGGAAGATCTACTACGCGGCCAAGGAAAACTGGACCGTGCCCAGCGAGAACTGGGAGGGCGTCACCTGGGGCCTGTTCGGCGGCGACAACGAGTCCATGAAGGAGCAGGCGCGGCGGGTTTTGGAAAACGCCCGCAAGGTGGGAGCCGAGGTGCTCCTCCTACCGGAGTGAGGACACGCATACTTTGGAACTAGGCTTAGTTTCAAAAATTGGTTCCCCGAGGCCTTCGAAGAGTTCAAAGTCATGAACATCTTCGAACTGATGATCGAGTACATCAAGGAAGGCCGGGTCAAGATCGACCGCGAGAAGTTCGCGGGCAAGATGGCCACGGTGCACGATCCCTGCAACTACGGGCGTAAGAGCGAGAAGGTCTTCGGCAAGGCCTACTACGAGGAGATGCGCTGGATCGTGGACCAGATCTGCGACACCTGGCAAGACACCTACCCCACCGCGGAAAACAACTTCTGCTGCGGGGCCGGCGGCGGCGCCTGGGCCATGCCTTACAACGAGGAGCGCATCTACTACGGCCGCAAGAAGGCCGAGCAGATCGCCGAAGTGGACGCCGAGATCGTGGTGGCGCCCTGCCACAACTGCCGCGACCAGATCATGAAGTCCCTGATGAAGGAATACGATCTGGAGTTTGAGACCTTCTATCTCTGGGAGCTGTTGGCCGAGTCCCTCATAATCGAGCCCTGGAGCGAGGAAGAGGTGGAAAAGGCCCACGCCGAGGCCGAGGCCCAGTGGGAGAAGTTCGGCGTCGAGCTGGACGACGACGACTGGGAGCCCCCCGAATAGACCGGTATACTTAATATGCACCCCAAGGGGCCGCCTCAACAGTGGGGCGGCCTCTTGTTATTGCAGACGAGGACATAAAAATGGCCGAGATCAAATCAGCCCTGGAGATCGCCATGGAGCGGGCCGCCGCCCTGGGCGAGGACCAGGGTCAGGAGGCGAGGCGCCAGGGCCGGGCCCAGGGCAAGGCCCTGGCGCGGCGCTATCTGGAAGCGGACCTGGACCGGCAAGGCCTGGCCGAGGCCCTGGCCGCTGTGGAATCAGGCCAAGAAGAACACGCCCGCCAGGGTCTGTGCCGGGTCCTGCTCGGCGCCCTGGAAGAGGGCCGGCCGCGTGCACTGGCCGGACTGCAGCTCCTGGCCGCCGAGGGTGAGGCCGCTGGTGCCTGGCAGAAACTGGCCCAAGCCGAAGAGGACCGTTTGCAGTCACTGGCCGGCGCCGAGGCGGAACTGGCCGCCGAGATGTCTGGCGATCTGGCCCAAGCGGGCATCGCGGGCAGCGCGGTCAGGCCCAACCCCAAGGCCCATCCTGAATATGCCCCGCGCGTCCAGGGCGCCCTGGCCGAAGCCGAGGAACAGGTGGCCCTGGCCGCCGCCGCCTTGCAGGCCGCCCTGGGCTTGGAATCGGGGGACTAGGATTGAGCGAGGTTTGCCAGCAGTGCCGCGCGCCGCTGCCTCCGAGCGAGGCACATGAACACCTGGGCCGAGCTTTGTGCGACGAGTGCTATATGGATGCGGTGTTGCCCAAATCGAAAAAGCCCCATTACAAGGACGAGGCCGCCGGTTTCATGCGCCGACTGAAGACCACCTATTCCATCCTCCGGCAAAAGTTTGACTGAAAGGGGCTGTTAAGAGAAGAGTTATGTAATAAGGGTAAGTTGTGATGGGCAAGGAAAAACCAGTTGCCCGGCGAAGGTTGTCTCCACATTTCGTTTAGAACTCAATACGGCAATAGTGGTCATCGCGAGGAGCGGCGGCAATGGGGGGCGGCAAATGAGCAAGGGGACTCCGCCGCGACGTGGCGATCTTCGGTTTCCCTTGTCTCTGTTCCGGTGGCAATAGGATAAAGCATTGTTGGGTTTCGCTTCGCTTTACCCAACCTACGCTATTTTAATTTACGTTGGCGCCCTACTGCATTCTGGTTTCTACAACGGGTTAGATCATCCCGAAATACATCTGCTCGATAAGCTGGAAGTTCTTGTCCACGTTCTCTTTGCCCTTGATCAGGGGCCCGTGGCCGGGCAGCAGGAGTTCTATGTCCAACTGAGACACCCGCTTGATGGATTCCTTGAGCAACTCGCCGCTGCCGCCGGGGAAGTCTACCCGGCCCACGCCCTGCAAAAACACCAGGTCGCCGGCGATCAGGGCTTTGTGCCGGGGCCAGTAGAGGCACACATGTCCCGGCGAGTGGCCCGGGGTGTGGATCACCTCCAGGGTCTCGCCGCCCAGCTCCAGCACACCCTCTTCCAAAAGGATGTCAAAGGTCAGTTCAGGGAAGCGCATGCCCATGGCCGAGGCCAGTTTGCGGCCCTCGCCTTCCATATAGGCGATTTCATCCGGATGCATGGCCAGCTTGGCCCCGTTCTTTTGCAGTTGTTCCGCCGCCTCCATGTGGTCCGGGTGGCAGTGGGTCAACACCACCAACTGGGGCGGGTCGCAGTGGTCGCCGGACAGCCCCACCTCCACGTGACCGTAGAGCTGGCTGTGGCCCGGGTCGATGAGGGTGGGCACCGTGCCGCCGATGAAGACGCTGTTGCAGTTGTTCACCGTGGGCTGGGTCCAAGGGAAAAAATTCAGATGCTCGGCAAGCTCCATGTTTCCTCCATAAGGTCTTGGGGGCGGGTGGACCCAGTCTGACCCTGCTAAAGCCGGCTGTCAAGTTGACTATTGGTTGACCGGGGGCCCTGCTGCCTTTATGCTTCATTATATCCAAAAGAGCGGCCAGGGCCGCTCCTGCCTGTTCCGAACCTTCACCCAAGGGAGCCCGGCGTGCTGTCCTCCACTCATTTGCCAGAATGTTATGGCGACCTGGAGAGGGTCTTTCCCCAAGGCGAGGGAGGCCTGCGCGAGGTGCCGGCCGGCTGCTGGGACTGCAACCACCGGGTGGATTGCCTCAGAGCGGCGGCCCGCAAAAAGGACGGCAAAGAGCAACTGGATGAGGAAAGGGCGCTCAGGAGCGACCCGGACGGGGTGGCCGGGTTTGTGAGGCGCTGGTCGCGGCGCAAAAGCGCCGCCCGCCGGGAGGAAAGCTGATGAAGGCTTCGTGCCCTTTTTGCGGCAGCGAACTGGATCACGCCGAGGCCGCGCCGGGCAGCGTGGCCGGCACCGTGCTCTGCCCCACCTGCGGCCAGGAGCAAGACATCCCCGGCCCGCGCCTGGACCCGCCACCGCAAACGCTCACCCCGCCGGCCCAAGGTAACATCCCGGCCTGGGAGGGCCAGCGCGGTTTCTTCTCCCGTTTGTTTCGCACCACCGGCCAGGTGCTGGGCAAGCCGGGCAAGTTTTTTGCCGCTCCGGCCCGGCCCGGCTACGCCTGGGCGCTCAGTTATGCCCTGATCCTGGGCACCCTGGGCATCGCCCTGGACAGCCTGTGGGGCCATTACTGGGCCGGCCAGCACATTCCCTTCAGCCGCGCCCTGATCGGCCTGATCCTCTCGCCGCTGCTGGTGTTGGTGGTAGTGTTCGTGGCCACCTGGATATTGCACTTTTTCCTGTGGGTGGTGGGCGGCGCCAAAAACGGGGTGCGCGCCACTTTCCGGGTGATGGCCTATGCCCAGGCCATCAGCATTTTCTCCCTGTTGCCCGGCGCGGGACATTTCATCGCCTTCATTTGGTGGATCGTGGTGGCGGTGGCCGGCCTGGCCGCGGCCCACGGCATCGGCAAGGGCCGCGCCTTTTTCGCCCTGGTGCTGCCGGCGGCGGTGGTCATCGCCCTGGTGGTGGGCCTGGTGATGATAGTGATCATCCTGGGCCTGGGCGCCGAGCTGAAAAACCTGGGCAACCGCATACCGGGCATCTAAATAATTTGATTGTTTTGAGCAGTCATCTGAAAAACCAGCGAGCTTGGCCGCCCCCCCTGAATCTTTACTTCAAAACCTCTTTTTTTGTTCACTTGATGACAGAGATTGGCTTCCTTGGCCCGGCCGGATTCATTTCTGATCAAAAAAGCGGGCCACCTCCTCCAGATCATGGGTTAGGGGCACCGGCTCCAAGGCCTTGAGGAAGCGCCGGCCATAGTTTTTGGTCAGCAGGCGCACGTCCAACACCGCCAACAGGCCCCGGTCCTCCGGAGTGCGCAGCAGCCGGCCCAGGCCCTGCTTGAGGCTCAGGATCGCCTCGGGCAAGAGCAAATGGGCGAAGCCCGATTGGCCGTCCTCCTCCAGGCGCTGGCAGCGGGCCGCCACCAGGGGGTCGTCGGGCGGGGCAAAGGGCAGCTTGTCCACGATAACCGCGCTCAAGGCCGGTCCGGGCACATCCACCCCCTGCCAGAAGCTGGCCGTGGCGAACAGCACGCTGGGGCTCTGGGCCACGAACTGCTTCAAAAGTTCCAAGCGGGGGGCCTGGCCCTGCACCAGGCAGGGGAAGGGCAGGTTGCCGTCCAAAATGCCGCTCACTGCTTCCAGGTTACGGTGGCTGGTAAACAGGACAAAGGCCCGGCCCCGGCTGTGGGACAACAGCTCTTTCACCTGGTCGGCCACCGCCTGGGCAAAGCCGTTCTGGGAGGGTTCGGGCATCTTGGGGGGCACGTACAACAGGGCCTGGCTGGCCGGGTCAAAGGGGCTGGCCACCACCCGGGTGCGGGTTTCAGTAGGCAGGCCCAGGCGCTGGCGGAAGGGCTCCAGGTCGCCTAGGGGGGCCAGGGTGGCGCTGGTGAAGACCAGGCGGCCCATGTGCTCATATAGCGCCGCTTCCAGATGGGGCCCCACCTCCACCGGCGATAGATGCAGGGCCACGCCGCCGCGAAGCGACTGCACCCAGGCCACGCTGTGCCCGGGCACCGGCTGGGCGGCGGCGGCCAGGTCAAAGGCCAAGCTCTGGGCGCGGCTGGCCAGGGCCTCGCCGGCCTCGCCGTCCGCCGGGAGCGCTGCGGCTAGAGCGTCCAGGGCCTGGCTGAACCTCTCGCCGGCCGGAGCCAGGCCGCCCAGTTGTTTGGGCGTCAGCGCCGCCCGGCCGCCGGGGCCCAACAGCTTGCGCAAGCGGGCGAAGAAGCGTTTACCCGCGGCCTCGGTCTGGGCAGCGGCCGAGGCGATCTCCGGGGTGCGCGGCGCCTCGCGCAAAAGGTCGCGCAGGAGCACGGCCAGGCGCTGCTGGCTGACGCTGGCCCCAAAGGCCTGGGTGGCCACCTCGGGCAGAATGTGGGCCTCGTCGAAGATCACCGCCTGGTAGCGGGGCAGGGCTTCGCCATGCCCCCCGGCCTTGAGCACCAGATCGGCCAGGAAGAGGTGGTGGTTGACCACCACCACCTCGGCCTCGGCCGCCCGGCGCCGGGCCTCCATCAAAAAACATTCATCCCGTTGGGGGCAGCGGCCGCCCAGACACTGCTCGCTGTTGGCGGTCACCTCGCTGAGTAGCGACTCGGGCAGGGACTCTCCCCGCACCTCGTCCAGGTCGCCGCTGGCGGTGTCCTTCAGCCAGGCGGCCAAGAGGGACAGGCCGGCCTCGGCCCGGGGCAGGGCCAGCTCCGGCTGTCCGCTGAAACCCAAGTAGCGCCGCCGGCAGAGGTAGTTGGTGCGCCCTTTGAGCACCGCGAATTTCAAATGGGGGGCTACGCTGCGCTTTAAAAGAGGCAGCTCCTTGTGGCTGATCTGGTCCTGCAGGGTGCGGGTGCCGGTGGAGACCACCAGCTTGAGCCCCGACAAAAGCCCGGGGATCAGATAAGCCAGGGTCTTGCCGGTGCCGGTGCCCGCCTCCACCAAAAGCGGCACCTGTTGCCTGAGGGCCTTGGCCACCAAGTGGGCCATCTCTACTTGCCCGGGCCGGGGACTGAAGCCGGGCAGTTCGGCGGCCAGGGGGCTGCCTTGGCCCAGGAGCAGGTCGACCCCGTCTGGCTCGGAATTGTGATTCGTACCGTGGTTCACAGGCTTAGGCCGTCGGGTATGAGGAAAAAACTTGACAAGCGACCGTGGCGGAATTGTATCTTGGGTCTATAATAAGCACAAGCCCGCGATCAAATAGCCCCGGGGCTGGCGGCGATAGGCAGCTTAGGCTCCTTTTGTTTTTTCTTTGGCCTCTTTGAGGATCTGGAGGTAAGTCCATGCTGGTCAAATACTGGATGACCACCGACCCCATAACCGTGACACCCGACACCTCGGTGATGAAGGCGTCCCAGCTGATGAAAGAGGGTAATGTCCGCCGGCTGCCCGTGGTGGACAACGGCGGCAAGCTGGTGGGTATTGTCAGCGACCGCGACTTGAAAGAGGCCAGCCCTTCCAAGGCCACCACTCTGGACGTGCACGAGTTGTACTACCTGTTGTCCGAGCTGAAGGTGAAGGACATCATGAGCCGCCGGGTGATCAGCATCAAGCCCGAGGACACCGTGGAAAAGGCGGCGGTTTTCATGCTGGAGCACAAGGTGACCGGCCTGCCGGTGGTGGAAGACGAGCACGTGGTGGGCATCCTCTCCCAGGGTGACGTGTTCCGGGTGCTGATCAGCATCACCGGCGTCTACCGCGGCGGCGTGCAGTTCGCCTTCAACTTGGAGGACCGCCCCGGCTCCATCAAGGAGGTGGCCGACGTTATCCGTAAGCACGGGGGCCGTATGGTCAGCATCCTCTCCTCCTACGACCTCTGCGAGGAGGGCTGCCGCAACGTCTACATCCGCATCGCCGACATGGCCGAGGACAAACTGCAGCCGCTCATCGAGGAGTTGGAGGGTAATTTCCCGCTGCTGCACGTCAACCAGGAGGAACTCTCCGACATCTAGCCGGCCTTTGGATCAAGAAAACGCGGCCTCCCATTTGGGGGGCCGCTTTTTTGTGGGGGAGGCTGGCGCCTATTCCGATTCATCCGTCTCCGGCGGGGCCTCCTCAACCGGCACCACCTCGGGCTTGACGAAGCTCTCGGCCTGCAGGAAATCCTGGGGCCGCTGGCCCTCTTTGGGCGTGGCTTCCTCGCCGGGCCTGCCCGGCTGGCGGCCCTCCTGGAAGGACTCGAAAAAGCCGCCCTTTTCTCCGGCGGCCACCGGTTCGCCGCTGATCCGGTCCACCCGGGCAAAAACCACGCCCGAGGGCACCGGGAAGTCCTCGGCGGGCAGATCCTTGAGCGCCTCGGCCATGAAATCCTTCCAGATGGGCCCGGCGGCCCGGGAGCCGGTTTCCTTTTTGCCCAGGAATCGGTTGTCGTCCTGCCCCACCCAGACCCCGCAGATCAACTGGGGTGAAAAGCCCACGAACCAGGCGTCGCGCAGGTCGTTGGTGGTGCCGGTCTTGCCGGCCAGGGGGCGCTTGAGGGCGCGCATGCTCCGGCCGGTGCCGTATTGGATCACACCCTTGAGAAGATGGGTCATCAGATAGGCGGTGGCCGGGCTGATCACCTGCTTTTCCTGGGGCTGGGCCTCGTATAGCATCTGGCCCTCGCGGCCCATGACCCGCTCCACCATCACCGACTCCATTAGCTTGCCCTGATCGGCGAACACGCCGTAGGCCCGGGTCAGCTCCAACAGGCTCATGCCGCTGGTACCCAGGGCCAGGGAGAGGTTGGGGGCCAGTGCGCTGCTCAGCCCGAAGCGGCGGGCATAGCCGATGGTGTAGCCCATGCCCAAGTCCGAGAGCAGCTTGACCGTGACCACGTTGCGCGAGTGGGCCAGGGCGGTGCGCAAGGTGGTGGGGCCGTAGAACTTGCTGGTGTAGTTCTTGGGGCGCCATTTTTCGCCCGGCTTGGTGGGGTTCTCATACACCACCGGCGAATCCAGCACCACGCTGCGCGAGGTGTAGATTAGGTTGGGGTGGTCCAGGGCGGCGGCGTAGATGAAGGGCTTGAAAGCGCTGCCCGGCTGGCGGCGGGCCTGCAGGGCCCGGTTGAACTGGCTCTGCTTGAAGTCCGCGCCGCCGATCAAGACCCGCACCCGGCCGGTGCGGTTTTCCATGGCCAACAGCGCCGCCTGGGCCCAGGGTTTCTGCACCAGTTCCAGTTTCCAGTCCTCGCCCTTGCCGCTCTTTTCCAGGGGCCTGACCAGCACCACGTCCCCGGGCTCAAACACCTGGTCTATGCTCACCAGGTGGGGCCGTTTTTCCTTAAGGTGCTTTATGGGCGGCTTGGCCCAGCGCACCTGGTCCAGGGTGATGAAGCCCCGGGCCGCCCCCAGGCGCAAAACGGCCCGCTGCTTGGCAAGGTCCACCTTGCTGACCACCGCTTCAAGCGCCTTGCCCGGCTCCAGGCCGGCCGATCCCAGGGGCCGGGAGCGCACCGCCTCCAGTTCGGCCGGGCCCAGCCGCTTCAGCGGCCCCAGATAGCCCTGGCGCTTGGTCAGGCTGGCCAGGCCCATGGCGATGGCCTGGCGGCCATAGCGGGTGAGCCGGGGGTCGCAGGCGGTGTACACGGTCAGCCCGCCCTCATAAAGCGTCCGGCGGCCGAAGCGCTCCTGCAGCCACTGGCGCACGGTCTCCTGATAATAGGCCGCCTTGACCGTTTGCGGTCGGTGCAGTTTGATGTCCAGGCGCTGGTTGACGGCCTGGTCCGCCTGCTCCGGGGTGATGAAGCCCTCGGCGGCCATGCGCTCGATGACGTACACCTGACGGGTGCGGGCCCGGCGCGGGTGCCTGAGGGGGCTGTAGCGGCTGGGCGCCTGGATCAGACCGGCGATGACCGCCGCCTCGGCCAGGTCGATCTCCTTTGCCGACTTGCCGAAGTAAGTGCGCGCCGCGGCTTCCACCCCATAGGCTCCATGCCCCAGGTATATCTCATTCAGGTAAATGTAGAGGATTTCCTGCTTGGAGAGCTTCTGCTCCATGCGCCAAGCAAAGATCATCTCCTTGATCTTGGGCACCCAGGCCCTGGCCGGGGTGTTGAGCAGGGCCTGTGCCACCTGTTGGCTAATGGTGCTGGCCCCCTGCACCACCCGTCCCGCCCTGATATTGGCGATGGTGGCCCGCAAGATGCCCACCAGGTCGATTCCCTGGTGCTGGAAGAAGTTGCCGTCCTCGGCGGCTACAAAGGCCTTGATTGCCAGGGGATTGATCTGGCTCATCGGCACCACGAAGCGCCGCTGGTTGTAGTATTGGGTCATGAGCTGGCCGTCGGCGGCCAGGATGCGGGTCACCGCTGCCGGCCGGTAGTCGGCCAGGCTCTCGATGCTGGGCAGGTCTTCGGAGATGTAGAACCAGCCCACCACCAGGGCCCCGGCCCCGGCCAGGCTGAGCAAGAATACCAGTATGCCGCTCCAGCACAGCAGACGCCAGAACCAGTGGCGCTTGGGTTTGGGGGGGGCTTGGGGGGCGGTATTCTCGCTAAACTGCTGCATTTGTGACGGATTCTACCAGAGAGCAATTGCACCTGCCAACCAAGGGTGCGCCGCGCCTTTGGTTGACCGCCCCGGGCCGCCGTGATAGATTCCTAAAAATCCTTAACACCCTATACTGGCGGGGAAAATACGTGCACGAGATGTCCATCGCCCAGTCTCTTCTGGCCATCGTCCTGGAAGAAGCCCAGCGCCACGGAGTGCAGCGAATCACCAAGGTGGCGGTCAAGGTGGGGGCCTTTGCCAACGTGGTGCCCGACTCGCTCACCTTTTCCTTTGACCTGATCAAGGAGGACACTCCGGCCGCCGAGGCGACGCTGGAGATTGAGCAGATCCCGGCCCAGGGGGTGTGTCACGCCTGCGGGGCCCAGATAGACATGGCCCAGTTGGTGGCCGCCTGTCCGGAGTGTGAGTCAAAGGACATCCAGATGAACGGGGGCCAGGAGCTTTACATAGACCACATCGAGGCCGACTGAGCCTTTCATTGCCAAGGAGCCGCACATGGCCGAACTCAGCGTGGGACGAAACATTCTGGAGGCCAACGAGCGCCTGGCCGCCGAGCACCGTGAGCGTTTCGCCCGGGCCGGGGTCAAGGTGCTCAACCTGATCTCCAGCCCCGGTGCGGGCAAGACCAGCGTCTTGGAGCAGACCCTGTCCCGGGTGCGGGGGCGCCTGAAATGCGCGGTGATCGAGGGCGACATCCAAACCGACGAGGACGCCCAGCGGGTGGCGGCCTGCGGGGTCAAGGCCGTCCAGATCGAGACCCAGGGCGCCTGCCATCTGGACGGGGCCATGCTGGGCGCCGCTCTGGAGCCCCTGGACCTGGAGGAGCTGGACCTTTTGATCATCGAAAACGTGGGCAACCTGGTCTGCCCGGTGGATTTCGATCTGGGTGAGGATCTCAAGGTTGCGGTGCTCTCGACAACCGAGG
>JANQFN010000265.1 GCA_028277825.1 Desulfarculaceae bacterium | reverse complement strand
AGCCAAAGCTACGTCGAGCTTGGAGCGCAGCCGGCAACACCGCCAGCGCTTGGCTGGCGCAGCCGGACGACCGGCCTTCGTGAAATATCCGGGCTAACTGCTTACTGCTCCGCAGCCGGGACAACCAGTTGTCCCGGTCACCCACGAACGGCAGCCAGGCGCTCCGGCCTAACGCCGGCAAAGCCACCAGCGAATTGATCCTGGAATATCGCTTGAATCCCGGCCCTACTTCTCGGGTATCACCAGCCTCTGGCCGGGGTGGATCAGTTTGTCCTCGCTCAGGCGGTTGGCCTCCTTGAGTTCCTTGAGGCTCACCCCGTGCTTTTTGGCAATGCCCGACAGGTGGTCCCCCTGCCGGATCACATAGACGTCGGCCTGGGGCGCCGGCCCGGGTCCGGCCGCCCGGAGGCGCTGAGCCAGGCCCTTGCCCTGGCCCGGCGGCACCTTGATCACGTTGCTGCCCCGGGGCAGATAGCGGGTGCGCAGCTCCGGGTTGAGCTCCTTGAGCCCCCGATAGGTGGTGCCCGCCGCCTTGGCCAGCACGGTCAGGTGCAAAGACCGCTTCAGCTTTAGCTCCACGGTGTCGTGGGGCACCGGCCGCCACAGGCTGTAGGGCCGCATATTGAAGCCGTAGCGCTGGGGATTTTGCAGGATGATCTTGGCCGCCAGGATGCGGTAGACGTAGCGCTGGGTCTCCCGGGGCAGGGCCAGGTCAAAGTAGTTGTCCACCTGCTGGACCTTCATCTCGTTGGCCAGGCGGCGCTCGCCGCAGTTGTAAGCGGCCATGGCCAGCGGCCAGGTGCCGAACTGGGCGTGGAGCTTTTTGAGATAGGCGATGGCCGCGCTGGTGGATTTGGCCAGGTTCTTGCGGTCGTCGAACCAGCGGTTGATGCGCAGGCCGTAGCGCCGGCCGGTGGCGGGCATGAACTGCCAGGGACCCACCGCGCCGGCCGGGGAGCGGATGTAGTTGATCAGCGAACTCTCGGCCACGGCCAGGTACTTCAGGTCCTGGGGCAGGCCGGCCTCCCTCAGGCGCCGGGAGATGTAGGGGAAATAGCGGCTGGCCCGCTTGAGCCACATGATCACCTGGGCCGGGTCGTGCACCGAGATCACCAGCTCCCGGTCCAGTTGCTCAGCCACCAAGGGATTGCTCAGGGGCACCTTTTGGCCGCAGAGGGTCATCTGCTGGGGCAAGAGCGGAATCAGGTGCTGCGGTGGGGCCGCCGGGGCGGGGCCAGCCGCCGCCAGCAGGATCAAGGCCAGGATCAGGGCCAGCCAAGTGCGCATCAGCCCTCCTCCCGGAAGTGGTCGTAGCCCATCAGGCCGATGTCGCGGGGCTCGCCGACGCCGTGCAGCCAGACCCCGGGCTCGCCGGTCATGCTGCCCACCCGGGTCAGGGCCAGGTCGGGCTCGGTCTCGGCCAGCAGGGCGGACAAAAGCTCCAGTTGGCCGGGGCCGCAGGTGAACAACAGCTCGAAGTCCTCACCGCCGCGCAAAGCCCAATCCAGCGGATCAATACCCAACCCGGCGGCCAGGTCGCGGGTGCTCTCGGCGATGGGCAGGGCCGCGGCCTCCACCTTGGCCCCCAGCCCGCTGGCTTGGGCCAGGCGGAACAGGTCCGTGGCCAGGCCGTCGGAGAGGTCCATCATGGCATGCACCTGGCCGGATTCGGCCAGGGCGCGGCCCGCGGCCACCCGGGGCAGGGGCCTGAGGTGGGCCTGAACCGCTTCCCGCGCCCCGGAGTCATCAGGATCGCCACCGCCGGCCAGCCAGGCCAGGCCCGCGGCCGAGGCGCCCAGATTGCCGCTGACGCAGACCGCGTCGCCGGGCCGGGCCCCGGAGCGCAGCGCCGGCTTGGCCGGGTCGGCCTGGCCCACCAGGCAGAGGTTGATCAACACCTGCGGCGAGCGCACCGTGTCGCCGCCGGCCAGGGTCAGCCCGAAGCGCCGGCCGAACTCCACCAGGCCCCGCACCAGCTCCCCGATGAAGGCGGCCTGGGGTTTCGGAGGCAGGCCCAGGGACAAAAAGCCCCAGCGGGGCTTAGCACCCATGCCGGCCAGGTCGCTCAAATTGGCGGCCATGGCCCGGCCCCCCAGGTCATAGGGTGAGATGAAGCCCAGGTCGAAATGCACCCCCTCCACCAAGAGATCGGTGGTCACCACCAACTCGCGGGCCTGCACCGAGAGCACCGCCGCGTCGTCGCCGATGCCCACCAATAGCTCGCCGTCGCCGCTGCCGGCCAGCGACTGGATGAGCCGCACCACCTCCTCCTCGCTCAAGGTGCGCTCGGTTGGCGGCTTGGCTTCTGGCATGGCGGATGATCCGGCTAGACCTCGTCGGCGGCGTACTGGTATTTAATGAGCGCCGGCTGGTAGTCGAAAAGCTCCCCGGGCTTGAAGAAGCGGGCCACCTCGGCCTGGGCGGTCTCCACCGAGTCCGAGGCGTGCACCAGGTTGGCCTGCATGGACATGCCCAGATCGCCGCGGATCGTGCCCGGGTCGGCCTGGCGCGAGTTGGTCACCCCGCACAACCGGCGGCACACCTCCACCGCCTCCAGGCCCTCCAGGCAAAGGGCGATCACCGGGGTGCGGCTCATGAACGCGCAGATGGTGGGGAAAAAGGGCTTGTCAGCCAGGTGGGAGTAGTGCTCTTTCAACAACTCGTCGTCCAACTGGATCATCTTGCTGCCGGCGATCTTGAGGCCTTTTTGCTCGAAGCGGGCCAGCACGGTGCCGGCCAGGCCGCGGGAGATGGCGTCGGGTTTAATCAGGATCAGGGTTCGTTCCACGGTGTCTTCCTCGTATGGTCAGGGATTTTTCTAAAATAGGCGTCCAGCCTCCCTGGGCGGACGCGGATCAGCTTCTTATCCAATTTGTTCAGACGGGCGCGGGGTTGTCAAGTCGGGGGGAGGTTGGCCAGGGGATTGAACTGACCCGGTCCAGGCTGCAAGGGCGTCTACACAATGTGGCCAGCGCTAAAAGAGCGGGTAAAAAGAAAAAGGTGGTTGCCCCCAATGCGACCTGTAGGTGGCCAATCTCCGTTATAAGGACGGGAAGGGGGATAATGGCGAGTAGAACCCTTTACCCCGGTTCCAGTCTCCCACCAGGCCCGCTGCCAACCGTGTTACCCGCAGGGCAGGGTTGCAAACCTCGGCCCGACGCCACCGATCACCTGGTAATGAACCACCCCGCCGCAAGCAGCGGGGTATCAAGAGGAAAATTTCAGCTTTTTAGCGCGGCAAGCCGCGAGGAGTGAACCCCGTATGGGGATTCAGCTTGCCAATGGTTCGGCTGTAGAAGGAACTTTTCCCTTACCTGCCTCTTTGATAGCAACCCGCACCAAGTTGGCGCCGGCTCTAATGCTACTTGCTGTACTTCTCCAGCACCCCGATTAGCTTCTGGGCCGAGGGCGGAGGCTTGACCGTGCCCTTGAGCAGGATGCCCACCACGCTGGCGTCGAAGTTGTAATACTTCTTGGAGGTGGCCTTGTCGAATTCCAGGCCGGCCCCGTCCAGGGAGACCCCGGCGAACAGGCCCTTGCTCATGGAGTAGGCGTACACGTCCGAGCCCTTGCCGCCGGCGGTGGTGCCGGCCATGGTGCGCCTGCCGACGGGTCCCATGGCCACCGAGGCGTCGCCGCCCAATTGCACTTGGTTGGCCAAAAGCCCGTTGAGCCCGTTTTGGGTCATCACCACCAGCATCAAGTCGGTGGACTGGGCTCCGATCTGCAACCCCAGGCTGGCCCCGGCCATGATGAAAAAGGCCGGCGGGCTGTAGGAGCCGTCTTTTTCCTTGGCCAAGACCACGCCGGTGCCCCCCTGGCCGCCCACGATGAAGCCGGCCTTGATCAGGCCGGGGAAGATGGCCACCGCCCGGCATTTCTTGAGCAGGTCCTGGGGAACGGACTCGTCGTCCTGGGCCATCATCTTGCTCACCACCGCCGTGGCGGCCATGACCTTTAGCTTGGCCTCCTCCTTGTCCATGGCCAGGGCGGGGCCGGCCATTAGGGCCGCGGTCAGGGCTAAGGCCAACACGATGATTCCACTCTTGCGCGGGATCATGTAACAGGCTCCTTGCTTAGGGTTCCCTGGCGGGGCCAACTCCCCGCCAGCAACATTGTAAGTTCTTGCACTCAGAGAAACAACGGCATTGCACCTGCCGGCTTGGGAGCCTCGGACAGGGCCGCGGCCGACTTCATCATCCTGGAGAGGCCGGAAGGTTTTCGGGGGCCGGCAGCAGAGCCGGCTGCAGTTCTATTTTTTAAGCGTTTGGGTCTCAAGGCCTCATTCAAACTTGTTGGCCTCGATGCGCTGGGCCCCGGCCCGGATCACCATGGTGGTCACCCGGCCCTCTTTGTCCTTGACGAAGCTGAAGCCGGCATCCCACAGCGGCGGGTAGAAAAACTCGTTGGGCGCGGTGGGCAGTATCTCGATCGCCTCCTGTCCATCTTCATGGTAGATGAGGCCCTTTTTACCCAGACTCACTTTCACCACGGCGCCGGCCTCCCCGGCCACCCCGGTCCGCTTCACCCGGTAGCGGCCCACGTATTTTTGGAGCGCCTCCCTGGGTAAGACAACTGCCCGGCGGGGCTGGCGCAGGGGTATGCGCGGCTCCAACAGATGCAGGCCCAGGTCGCTCACGTCCACGCTGGTGTTGCACAGCACCACCACCCCCCGGCCCGGCTCCGGGTCCAGGCCCACGAAAGCGCGGTGGCCGCCGGTGCCGCCGTCGTGGAAGACCAGGGTGCGCCCCCCCAGGTTGAGCACCATCCAGCCCAGGCCCACCTTGACCGGTGGCCCCGGGCCTTGCCGTTGGGGCTTTTGGGCCAGGGCCAGGACCGGGGCCAGGGGGGTCTTGACCAGCCCCAGGTTGGCGGCCACAAAGCGCATCAGATCGGCCGGGGTGGACTTGAGCGCCCCGCAACCGGCCAGGACCCCGAACACCCAGGGGGCCATCGGCTGTCCCGCGGCGTTGTGTCCCGGCGCCAGGCGGGCCATCAGCTCCGGCGGCAGCTCCACCCCGGTGTGTTCGAGGCCCAGGGGCTCGCACACTTCGCGCCGCACCAGTTCGGGGTAGCTGGTGCCGGCGCGGCGGGCCAGGGCGTAGCCCAATAGGCCCGAACCCGGGTTGGAGTAATTGAACTTGCCCCGGCCCTTGCCCAGCCCGGCGGCCTTTTTCAGGTAAGCCAGAAGCTCCTTCTCCCCGTAATCGGCGTAGGGTTGCCTGCTGTCGGTGTAGTTCAGGTTGTCGGGCATGGTGGGCAGGCCCGAGGTGTGGGTCACCAGGTCCAGCAGGGTGACCTTGTGGGCTTGGGGCGAGATGGGGCGCAAGTCCGGGGGCAGGTATTTGGTGACCGGGTCGTCCAGCTTGACCTGGTTTCGGCTGACCGCCACCCCCAGGCAGAGGCCGGTGAAGACCTTGGACACCGAGCCGATCTCGAACAGGCGGGTGGGGTCCGGCCGGGCCCGGCCCGCGGCCAACAGGCGGGTGCCCTTGGGGTCCACCAGCCCCACCACCAGGCCCAGTTTGGGCTGGCCCTTTACCCTGGCCTCCAGCGCGGTTTGCGTACGTTTGGCCCAGTCTTCCAGCCTCTCGGCCCGGACCGGGCCCGAGGCCAGCAGGCAGATGACCGCCAACAGACACACCGAAAAGCGCTGGCCCCAAGCCATATGCCACCTCCCTTTGGCCCCAGATTATGGCAGAAGGACCTCGCTGGAATAAAGCTCTGTCACGGGTTGGGATTTTCTTGACCGTCCGGGGGAGCGGAAGTAGCATGGCCCATATTCATGCCCAGCCTTTTAGTTGCAGTTCGCCTGGAGACCGATTGGAGACTGATGTGAGCCTGTTGTTCGACTCCATAAACATCAAGGGAATGAAGCTCAACAACCGATTCGTGCGCTCGGCCACCCACGACGGCGCCTCCGAGATAGACGGCCGGGTGTCGCATTATCAGAAAAAGCTGTTCGGGGATTTGGCCGCCGGGGGCGCCAGCCTCATCGTCAGCGGAATCGCCTATGTGCAAGAGGCCGGGCAGCTCAGGCCTCCGCAAATGTCCCTGCATGACGACAGCATGATCCCCGGACTGAGTGAATTGGCGAAGACGGTGCATACCCACGGCGGCAAGCTGGCCGCCCAACTCTTCCACGCCGGCCGCGAGCGCTCCCGCTTCCAGCCCGAAAAGGGCCCGGCCCCGGCGCCGTCGGTCATCCCCGGCGACGAGTTCTATGATTGCGAGCACCGGGAGATGAGCGAGGATGAAATCTGGGAGACGGTCGCGGCCTACGGCGACGCCGCCCGGCGCTGCCAGGAGGCCGGCCTGGACGCGGTGCAGGTGCACAACGCCCATGCCTATCTCTTGGCCCAGTGGCTTTCGCCCTACAGCAACCGCCGCCAGGACCAATGGGGCGGCTCTCTGGACAACCGCCTGCGCCTGGTGAGCGAGATATACAAAGACATCCGGGCCAAGGTGGGCCAGGACTACCCGGTGTTGATCAAGACCGGCGTCGCCGACGCCTTTCCCGGCGGCCTGGAGACCGCTGAAGGCATCGCGGCGGCGGTGAAGATGGCCCGGATGGGGTTCGACGCGGTGGAGGTCAGCCAGGGGCTGCGCGGCGCCATGTTCGCCGGCGCTGAGTTCCGCCCGGGCATCGACAGCATAGACCAGGAGGCCTATTTCCGCGAATGGGCCGCCGAGGTCAAAGAAAAGGTGGAGGTGCCGGTGATGATGGTGGGGGGGCTGCGCACCTTTTCCCTGATGGAGGAAGTGGTGGCCGGCGGCGAGGCGGACCTGGTCTCCCTTAGCCGCCCCCTGATCCGCGAACCCGGCCTGGTCCAGCGCTGGCGGCAAGACCCCAGCCACCAGGCCGCTTGCACCTCCTGCAACGGCTGCCTGCTCAGGTTGCGTGACGGCAAGCCGTTGGCCTGCGCCCTGGACGCCTCAAACGGAGAGTAAGCCCGATCCCGAATCCGGACCAAATGACCGAGCTGTTCCCGGGCGTTTTCTACGTGCCGGGCAAGAACGCCTCGCGCTTTCCCTACTGCGCATGCTTGTATCTGCAGGGCCGGGAGCGGCGGGTGTTGATCGACGCCGGCATGGGTGGCAACCGCCTGGCCCCGGTCAAAAAGATGGGCATCGACCTGTTGATCCTGAGCCACAGCCACATCGACCACCACCTGACCAAGCGCGACTTGGCCGGGGTGCCCATCTGGTGCCATGAGGCCGAGGCCCCCTACACCGGCGACAAGGATATTTATCTGGAGGCCACCGGCATCGGGCGTAGCGGGGTGGACATCAGCTTCCTGCTGGACACCGCACCCACGGTGTTCGACTACGAAATACAGCGCACCTTGGTTGAAGGCGAAGTCATCGATCTGGGGGGGTTGAGCCTGGAGGTGCTGCACACACCGGGGCATACTCCGGGGCATGTCTCTTTTTACCTCAAGGAACACGACTTCCTCTTCCTGGGCGACGTGGACCTGACCCCTTTTGGTCCCTACTACGGCCACGACTTCGCCGACCTGGGCGACTTCATCGCCTCCATCCGACGCCTCAAGGAACTGGGTGCCGCCGCGGCGGCCAGCGGCCACGCCGGGCCCTTTAGCGGTGATTTGGCCGAACGCTTTGATGCCTACCTGGACGTCATCGCCCAGCGGGACGCCCGGGTGTTGGCCCACCTGCAAAAGCCGCGCCGCCTGGATGAATTTCGGCGCAGCGGAGTGATATATAACAAGTACTTCGAGGATTTTGGCTTGCAGGATTTTTTCGAGCTGGTGCACGTGGAAAAACACCTGGAGCTTTTGGCGAAAAAGAGCCGGGTGCGGCAGGAAGACGGGCGCTGGCGGCGGCTGGATTAAAGGAGGCGAGCATGGGCGCTGAACACACACAAAGCGAGCCGGGCGTGAGGATCGTGCCGGCCACCTCCACCTTTGACTGCGGCGGCAGGTGCCCCCTGAGGCTGCACGTCAAGGACAATCGTATAATCCGGGTGGAGGGAGATGCCGCCCCGGAGGAAAAGCAGCTCCGCACCTGCCTGCGCTGCCGGGCCTACCGTCAGTACGTGCACCACCCCGACCGGCTGATGTATCCCCAGAAAAGGGTGGGGCCCAAGGGCAAGGGCGAATTTGAGCGCATCACCTGGGACGAGGCCCTGGATACCCTGGCCAGCAAACTCATCGAGACCAAGGAGACCTACGGTCCGGAGAGCATCTTTTTGATGACCGGCGGTGGCTATTTGGCTTCCCTGCACAACGGCGGCCTGGCCGCCCAGCGCCTGTTGAACCAGTTCGGCGGCTGCACCACCCACTACGGCAATATTTCCTCGGAGGGCGCGGTCTGGGCCAGCCTCACCCAGTACGGCTCGGTGATGGTGGGCAACTCACGCGAGGACTTGATGAACTCCAAGCTGGTGATCCTCTGGGGCTGGGACCCGGCCCGCATGATTTCCGGCACGGGCACCATGTACCACCTGATCCGGGCCAAGGAGAACGGGGCCCGCATGATCTGTGTGGAGCCGCGTTACACCGACACCGCCGCCACCCTGGCCGAGCAGTGGATACCCATATACCCGGGCACCGACACCGCCATGATGGTGGCCATGGCCTATGTGATGATCGACGAAGGGCTGCATGACCAGGCCTTCTTGGACAAATACACCGTGGGCTTTGACCAGTTCAAAGACTATGTGATGGGCACAGAAGACGGCACACCCAAGACGCCCCGCTGGGCCGCCGATATTTGCGGAGTGGAGGCCGAGACCATCGCCGCCCTGGCCCGGGAATACGCCAGCACCAAGCCCGCCGCTTTGATGGACTGCCAGGGCCCGGCCCGTAGCGCCATGGGCGAGCAGTACAACCGTTGCGCCATGACCCTGTGCGCCATGACCGGCAACGTGGGCCGCCCCGGCGGCTCGGCCGGGGGCGGGCTGATGGGCATTCCGGTGGGTCACATGTTCCGCATGTCGGCCATCCCGCCGGGCAAGAACCCGGTGGAACTCAAGGGACCCAAGGTAAAGGGCACCCTGGACATCCGCGACCGGGTGATCATGCGGGTGCACATCAACACCCTGTGGGACGCCATGCTTAAGGGCAAGGCCGGCGGCTATCCCGCGGACCTGAAGATGGCCTGGTCCATGTGCAACAACTACTTGAACCAGATCGGCAACTCCAACAAGGGCCACCAGGCCCTGAGCCAGTTGTCCTTCTTTGCGGTGCAGGAGTTGTTCATGACCGCCCAGGCCCGCTACGCCGACATCCTGTTGCCCGTCACCAGCGCCGCCGAGCGCAGCGACCTGACCCGGCCCTGGCCCTCGGGCCCCTACTACTGCTTCAGCAACCGGGCCATCGAACCCTTGGGCGAGGCCAAGAGCGATTTGGACATCGCGGGCCTTCTGGCCGAGCGCCTGGGCATCGAGGAGTTCAATCCTTTCAGCGAGGACGACATCCTCAAGCTGTTCGTGGAAAAGAACCCCGAAACCGCCCCCCAGATCACCGACTTCGAGAAATTCAAGAAAGAGGGCATCTATCGGGTGGAGTTGGAGCGGCCCATCGTGGCCTTCCGCGAACAGATCGAAGACTTTGAGAACCACCCCTTTGACACACCCTCGGGCAAGATCGAGATCTTTTCCCAGCGGGCGGCGGACATGGAAAAGCCCGACGCCCCGCCCATTCCCAAGTACATGTCCACCGCCGAGGACCGTACCGATCCCCTGGCCGAGAAGTACCCCCTGCAGCTTTTGACCCCGCACGCCAAGAACCGGGTGCACTCGGAGATGCACCAAGTGCCCTGGCTAAGGGAGGTGGAGCCCCATTGCATGTGGATCAACCCGGTGGACGCCGGGGCCCGGGGCATTGTGGACGGCAACGAGGTCTTTGTCTTCAACGACCGGGGCAAGGTGGCCATAGAGGCTTGGGTGACCCTGCGCATCAAGCCCGGGGTGGTGTGCATCTTCGAGGGCGCCTGGTACGACCCGGACGAGGAGGGCGTGGACCGGGGGGCCTGCGCCAACACCCTGACCCGGGACGCCTATTCCGGGGGAGGCGCCGCCCTGATGAACACCAGCCTGGTGCAGGTGGCAAAGGCGGGAGGTGAATAATGCAGGTGGGATTCTACTTCGACCAGACCCGCTGCACTGGCTGCTCCGCCTGCCGGGTGGCCTGCAAGGATTGGAACGACATCCCGGCTGGGCCGGAGAGCTGGATGCGGGTGCTCTACCAGGAAAAGGGCGCTTATCCGGACGTTTTCGTCAGCTACATGATCGCACCCTGCTTCCAGTGCGCTCAGCCGGTGTGCGCCGATGCCTGCCCGGTGGACGCCATCAGCAAGCGTCAGGCTGACGGCATCGTGCTGGTGGATTCAGACGCCTGTGTGGGCAACGTGGAATGCGACGTCAAGTGTCTCAAGGCCTGCCCCTATGATGCGCCCCAGTTCGGGCCCGAGCCCGGCGTCAAGATGCGTAAGTGCAACTTTTGCGTGGACCGGGTGGAGCAGGGTAAGCTGCCCGACTGCATCGAGGCCTGCCCGGTGCGCGCCCTGGACGCCGGGCCGGTCGACGAACTGGAGGCCAAATACGGAGCCGGCGGCGAGGCCGAGGGCTTCAAGTACTCACAGCGCACCCGGCCGGCGGTGGTGCTCAAGGCCAAACGGCCCATGGGGGAGGTATAGCATGTCTGAAATCGATCTCAGCGTGGTGGGCAAGACCAATGAGCCGGTGGTGTTCGACTACACCTTCAAGGACGTGGTGCTCTACGCCCTGGGGGTGGGGGCGGGGGCCGATGACCTGCCCCTGATCTACGAAGGCGCGCCGGGCGGGCTCAAGGTATTGCCCAGCTTCTGCGTGGTGCCGGCCATGAAGGCCTTCCCCCACCCGGGGGACAATATAGAGTGGTCCCGCTTTTTGCACGGCGAACAGCGCTTCCGCCTTCTGCGGCCCCTGCCGCCGGAGGGCCGTCTGGTGCAGAGCGGCAAGGTGGCGGCCATCTATGACAAGGGCAAGGGTGCCCTTTTTCAGATCGAGATCAGCGGCGGCCTGGAGGACGGCACCCCGGTATACGAAGTGGACTGGGTGGTGTTCTACGTGGGCGGCGGCGGCTTCGGCGGAGACCCCGGCCCCAAGGCCCAAATGCTGACCCCGCCGGAGGGGGCCGAGCCGGATTTCGCCATTAGCGACCGGGTGGCTGAGAACCAGGCGGCCATCTACCGGCTCTCCGGCGATTTGAACCCCTTGCACATCGATCCGGCGGCCGCGGCCCGGGGCGGCTTCGACCGGCCCATTTTGCACGGCCTTTGCACCTACGGCTTCGCCACCCGGGCCATTGTCAACGGGCCCCTGGGTGGCAAGGTGGATGCCCTCAAGGAGTTTGCCGCCCGCTTCTCCGGCCCGGTGTTCTGCGGGGACAGCCTGACCACCAAAGGCTGGCAGACCGACGGCGGCTATATCGTCCAGGTGGAAAGCCCCAATGGCGTTGTTTTGAGCAACGGCCTGGCCCTGGTGGATTGACACCCGGGCCGGCCGTTTATAACCGATAGCGAGAAGGTGAGAACATGAGTTACGAATTCATCAAAGTGGAAAAAGAAGAGCATCTGACCATTCTGACCATCAACCGGCCCGAGGTGATGAACTGCATCAGCGCCCCCACCAGCGCCGAGATGAACCAGGCCCTGGACGAGTTCCAGGAGGACCCTGACGCCTGGCTGTTGATCCTCACCGGCGCCGGCGAAAAGGCCTTTTCCGCGGGCATGGACTTAAAGTGGTTCGCCCAGAACGGGCGCGAGAAATACATGGAGATCATGAAGCCGCTCAAGGGCCTGGGCGGCATCTGCCAACGGGTGGATTGCTACAAGCCCATGATCGCGGCGGTCAACGGCTTCGCCTTTGGCGGCGGCTTTGAGATGGCCATGGCCTGCGACATTATCCTGGCCGCCGACACCGCCAGCTTCGCCCTGCCCGAGCCCAAGGTGGGCATCATGGCCGGCGCCGGCGGGGTGATCCGCCTGCCCCGGCGCATACCCTACTGGGCGGCCATGAACATCATCATGACCGGCCGCCGGGTCAGCGCGGCTGAGGCCCAAGGCCTGGGGCTGGTGGCCGAGGTGGTGCCCGCCGCTGAACTGATGGAGGCGGCCAAGCGCTGGGCCGCCCAGATCTTGGAGTGCGCGCCCCTGGCCATCCGCGCCAGCAAGGAGGCGGCGCTAAAGGCCCTGGACATGCCCATGACCGAAGCCCTGTTCGAGGTGTTCCCCGGCCAGAAGGTGCTCTGGGCCTCCGAAGACGCGGTGGAGGGGCCCAAGGCTTTTAGCGAGAAGCGCAAGCCCCAGTGGAAGGGCAAGTAGCGCCGGGGATTATTTGACAAACCAGCGGGCCGTCAGCGGCCTTAAGCCATAGGGAGCTTTCAAGATGACCATAGACGACGTGAAAAACATCGCGGTGGTAGGGGCCGGCAACATGGGCCACCAGATCGCCATCCTGGCCGCCATCCACGGCTACAACGTCACCTGCACCGACGTGGTGCCCGAGATCCTGGCCAAGGCCGAGGCCTTTGCCGACTCCTATCTGCCCGGGCGGGTGGCAAAGGAAAAGCTGACCCAGGAACAGGCTGAGGCCGCCCGGGCCCGCCTGACCTTCACCGACAGCCTGGAAGAGGCCGTAAAGGAGGCGGACTACGTTATTGAGGCGGTGCTGGAGGTCTTGGACCTCAAGCGCAAGATATTCGCCGATCTGGACCGGTTGAGCCCGGACCACGCCATCCTGGCCACCAACAGCTCGGCCATCGTCAGCTCCAAGATCGCCGACGTGACCAGCCGGCCGGACAAGGTGGTGAACCTGCATTTCTTCAACCCCGCCCTGGTGATGAAGCTGGTGGAGGTGGTGCAGGGCCCGCACGTGTCCGATGAGACCGCCCAGCTCTCCATGCAGCTCTGCGACCGCCTGGACAAGGTGAGCGTGCACGTCAAAAAAGAGGTGGAGGGCTTTTTGCTCAACCGCATCTTCGCGGCCATTAACAAGGAGGCCCTGTGGATGTTGGAGATGGGCGTGGCCAGCTTCGAGGACATCGACAAGGCCCAGGTGTTCGGCGCCGGCCACCCCATGGGTGCCTTTAGGCTCATGGACCTTACCGGCATTGACTTGAACTACACCATGGCCATAGAGAAGTTCAAGGCCACCGGCGACGAGGCCGACCTGCCCGCGCCCAGCGTGGTGGAGCGCTATATGAAGGGCGATTATGGCCAGAAGACGGGCAAGGGCTGGTACGACTACACTGAGGACTAAAACCGGCAGCTTACCTCTGAATCAGTGGCAACCCTGCGCCGGTCCGGGCTTGGCCCCGGTCCGGCGCTTTATCTATCAGGCGGCGGCCAGCGCGGCGCTGACCTCCGGCCCCAGGGCGGACACCGCCTGCCAGTCGCCGGCCACCCGGCCCACCACGAACACCGGCGAGGCTGCGCGGCACTCATCGCCCTGGCTCATGGGGGTGGGCCCGAAGAACAGGCACAGGGCGTTGCCCGGCTGCCAAAAGGCCAGCTCCCCCACCTCCAACACGTCGGTTTGCTCCCCTTCAAAGGGCCCCAGGGCAGGGCCCACGTCGCCGTAATATTCCTCACCCCAGCGGGAAAGCTCCAGGGTGAAGGGCAGGACCTGGGCCAGGGCCCGGGCCGCCGGGGTGTCGTGCAATTCCCCGGTTAATTTCAAGCCATCCAGGGCCAGGGTCACCGAAATGGGCATAGCGAAGCCTCCATTTTCACACAGGCCAATGCTCGGCCGGGGGCTGGGTACAGAGCGCTGGTCGCTTGGCAACCGGCTTCTCGGCCGCGACGGGGACTTCAAACCGGACGGAGGGTCAAGTGCTCCCGGCTCAATTCAAGGGTAACTCTGGAAATGGGGCTGAAAAAAGAAAAAAACCCTACCGGGGTCCCCTTTACCCACAAGTTCATTTTTGCACATTATAGGCTCGACAATCACTCCTAGTTCTGGCAAAGTCACAGCAGTTGTTCCCTGGACTATGGCTTTTGTTCCCTTGGGATGTACAAGCTCAAAACCGTGGCGTTGCAATGATTACTTTTTGCTCTGGGAACCTTATGAATAACTTGCTCCACACCCGCCATTCGCCCATGGCGGGTTTATTCAGACAACAGGATTCCAGGGCCTTAACCCAAGGCCGGCTGGTTGGCTAGATTTACCAGTGAAATGACGGACTTTTGTCTGCCAATTGTCTACTGGGTGTCACCAGCCCGTAACAAAGTAATCCTAGCATCAGCCTGGATAGCGATGCTGGGATGGTCTCAACCGCCCCAGACTCTATAGCTAGGAGTTAAATTCATGTTTGCAAGTAAAATATTTAAGTTAACCGGCGTCTGGACCCTGGCGGGCGCGCTGTTGTTGGCCCCGGCCTGGGCCGGCGCCGGCGAAAGAATTACCATCACCGGCTCCACCACCGTGCTGCCCATCGCTCAAAAGGCAGCAGAGGTTTACATGAAAAATAACCCCGGTGTGGCCATCAGCGTGGCCGGCACCGGCAGCGGCGACGGCATCAAGAGCGTTATCGATGGCACCGCCGACATAGGCGACTCCAGCCGCGACATGAAAGAAAAAGAGATCAAGCTGGCCCAGTCCAAGGGGGTCAATCCGGTGCGGCACACCGTGGCCCTGGATTGCATCGTACCGGTGGTCAATCCCAAAAATCCGGTGACCAATCTGACCATGGCCCAGCTCAAGGATATCTACACCGGCAAGATAAAGAACTGGAAACAGGTGGGCGGCTTGAACAAGGTGATCGTGGTGGTCAGCCGCGACTCCAGTTCCGGCACCTTCGAGGTGTGGAACAAGATGGTCCTGAAAAAGGCGCGGGTGCGCCCCGACGCCCAACTGCAGGCCTCCAACGGCGCGGTGGGCCAGGCGGTGGCGGGCAACAAATACGCCATCGGCTACGTGGGCATAGGTTACCTAAACCCCAGGCTCAAACCGCTGACCGTGGACGGCGTGGTGGCCAGCCCCGAGACCGCCATGGATAAGAGCTATCCCGTGGCCCGGGGCTTGTACATGTTCACCAGCGACAAGCCCAAGCCGGCGGTCAAGGCCTTCCTGGCCTGGGTCAAAGGACCGGCGGGACAAAAGATCGCCAAGCAAGAGGGCTTTGTGCCCATGAAATAGAGGGAAACAACCGCCTTGGGGCCGACTGTGGACCGAAGGCGTTAACTGTGCGGAGTCAAAATCCTACGTAACTCTGCACTGGATATATAACCCAGAAAGTGAAAGGAGAAGCAGACTATGCGAGTAGTCCGCAAACCGATGGCGTGCGCCATAGTGGCGGCGGCATTGGCATTAAGCTGGTTCCTGGCATCTCCGGCCCAGGCCGCCACCCAGGCGGAGCTGGAAAAGAAAATCGAGATGCTGGAGCGGAGCCTGCAGGAACTCAAAGGCGAACTGAAGCAGGTCCAGACTACACAGGCCAAGCAAGAGCAGGCCGTGCAGCAAGTGGCCGCCAGCAAAGCCGCCAAGAGTGCCTTGCCCGGCTGGGTGGAGCGCATCACCTTTTATGGCGACACCCGCTTCCGCTATGAGCACACTACTTATGACGATCTGAACGGCAAATCCAAGACCGGCAAGGACCGCTTCCGCGTCCGCCTGCGTTTTGGCGTGCGCAGCCAGATCCACGAAGACGTCGAACTTGGTTTCCGCATGGCCACCGGTGCTGACAGCGATCCCACCAGCACCAACCAGACCATGGGTAACTACTTTGCCGAGTACAGCAAGTGGGGCCTTGACCGGGCTTACATCAAGTGGACCCCCAGTGCGGTGCCTGGCAAGGGCCTGGGCTTCGAGTTTGGTAAAGTGCCCCAGCCCTTCATGACCTCCAAGGCCATCTGGGACGGCGATGTGGTGCCTGAGGGTGCCTTCTTGAAGTACACCGCCAACAAGGGCGGCTCCTGGCAGCCCTTCTTCACGGTGGCCTACATGACCGTCAACCAGACCGGCGAGTGGAGCAGCAACATCTACGCCCCGGCGGCACAGGCCGGCGTCAAGGGCAAGACCGGCGCCTTCAAGCTCGATGGTTCGGTGGGTTACACCTCCTGGGGCAACTTGGGCGATCCCGGCGACATTCCCCCCAACGTGCACGGCAACCCCGAGTACTTGGACTCCGCCGGCGCCACCCGCCTGAGCGAGTTTAGGGTGTGGGACGTCTATGCCAAGGCGACTTACAAGTTCACCAAAAAGGGTTCCGTGGCTCTGTGGGGTCACTACCTGAACAACACCGGCGCCACCGGCCCCAACAAGGACAAGGACGTGGGTTGGGCCGCCGGAGGCAAGTTCAAGTTCCAAAAGTTCAGCTTTGACGCTTGGTACAAGCACATCGAGGCCAACGCCTCGCCAGGCTTCATCGCCGACAGCGATTCGGGATTCGTCAACCGCAAGGGCTGGGTGCTTGCCGCCGGTTACAAGATCTGGAAATACGGCAAGGTCAAGTTCAGCTACTTCAACATGGATCCCCTGGATGGCGAACTGGACGGCGCTGGAAATGGTTTCCAGACCTTCCTGGCCGACTTCGTGTTCAAGTTCTAGCCCGCCCGTGGAATCCGCGGACCCCGCTTAATATACGTCCGCGGCATTTCCTTCGGCTTAGGCCCGGGGCCTTTATAAGGCCTCGGGCCATTCTTTTTTTGGCGCTCCTTTTTGGAAATACGGCCTGTTGAAATTGATCCTTATCGACGGCCAGCCCGAGGACGCCTCGATCCCCGGCGCCCTGAACAAGGCGACCATATTTTTGCTGATTGGATCTTGCTTTTTTGGCGCTTCAGCGGCTGTGACATTCACCGCTTCTTTGTCACATTTTTGTAACAATTAAGTCACCTAGTTGAAATGTGACCGCCTTATTGTCTCATCATGGAATTCGTGCATCACCTACCCGACGGGAAATCATGCTGAAATTGTTTCAGGCCCAGGCCGTGGCCAAAGAGCCGCTGGGCGAATTGGTGCGGGCTGACGGCCAGCCCCAGGCCCAAAAACGCCGCACCAGCAGCGAGCGCGACAAGATCGTGCGCCGCATATTCGTGGCGGCGGGGCTGTTTTCGCTGGTGATCATGGGCCTCATCGTCCTGTTTTTGTTCAAAGAGGGTGTGGGGCTGTTCGCCACGGTCAGTGTCAGCGACTTTTTGTTCGGACAGTTTTGGTACCCTACCTACGACCCGGCTGACTTCGGCATCCTGCCCCTGATCCTGGGCTCGGTGGCGGTGACCGTGGTGTCATCGGCCATCGCGGTGCCCCTGGGCGTGGGCACCGCCCTATATCTGGGCGAAGTGGCCGGCCACCGCACCCGGGAGATACTCAAGCCGGTGGTGGAGCTCTTGGCTGGCCTGCCCTCGGTGGTGCTGGGGTTTGTGGGTATGGTGGTGTTGGCCCCCTTGCTGCAGGAATGGTGGGACATCCCCACCGGTCTGAACATCTTCAACGCCTCTTTGATGCTGGCCCTGATGGCCATTCCCACCATCGCCAGCATTTCCGAGGACGCCCTGCACGCCGTACCCCAGGAATTGGTGGATGCTTCACTGGCCCTGGGGGCCACCCGTTTGGAGACCTTGAGCCGCGTGGTGGTGCCCGGCGCCCTCTCAGGCATCGGCACCGCGGTGATCCTGGGCATGAGCCGGGCCATGGGCGAGACCATGGTGGTGTTGATGGTGGCCGGCGGCGCCGCCCAGATACCGGGCAGCATCTTCGACTCGGTCAGGCCCTTGCCCGCCACCATCGCCGCCGAGATGGGCGAGACCCCGTTCGGCAGCGAGCACTACCACGCCCTGTTCGCCATCGGCATCGTGTTGTTTCTTTTGACCCTGGGCTTTAACCTGGTGGCCGCCTGGGTCAGCAACCGCTTCCACCAGAAGGGAGCGGCGACGCTGTGAGTGGTTCCAACTCCATGTTCCTGCGCCGCTGTCGCCAACAAGCGGCTTTCTGGGTATTTCGCCTGGCCATGCTGGCGGTCCTTGGGGCCTTGGGCGGAGTACTGTTATATATTCTGATCCAAGGCGCCGGTGCCATCAGTTGGGAGTTTTTGACCGAGCCGCCCCGGGACTCCATGACCAAGGGCGGTATCTTTCCGGCCATATTGGGCACCATCTACCTGACCCTGGGCGCGGTGGCCGTGGCCCTGCCCCTGGGGGTGGCCGCGGCCATCTACCTGAGCGAGTACGCCGCCGAGGGCAAGGTGCTCAGGCTGGTGCGCTTAGGGATCGCCAACCTGGCCGGGGTGCCCAGCGTGGTCTTCGGTCTGTTCGGCCTGGCCCTGTTTGTGGGCTATTTCAAGCTGGGCATCAGCCTGGCCGCCGGCTCCCTCACCCTGGGCGTGCTGATCCTGCCCACGGTGATCGGCGCCGCCGAGGAGGCGCTGAGGCAAGTGCCCAGCACCTTTCGTGAGGCCTCCCTGGGCCTGGGCGCCACCCGCTGGCAGACCATCCGCAAGGTGGTGCTGCCCGCCGCGCTCCCGGGCATTCTCACCGGCAGCATCCTGGGCCTGGGCCGCGCCGCCGGCGAGACCGCACCCATCATGTTCACCGCCGCCACCTTTTACACCTTGCACCTGCCCAAATCCCCCCTGGACGAGGTGATGGCCCTGCCTTATCATATCTATGTGCTGGCCACCGCCGGCACCCACATCGAACAGACCCGTCACCTGCAATACGGAACGGTGCTGGTTCTCATCTCCTTAGTGCTGGGCTTGAGCTTGGTGGCCATCATCATCCGCAGCCGCATGCGTAAGCACAAAAAGTGGTAAGTGGCCGCCAAGGTACCTGGCAAAAGCATCTGGAGAAAAAGCCGATCACAGATGAACCATAACGGCAATACAATAATAGAAGTGCGGGATCTGGATTTTTTCTACGGTGATTTCCAGGCCTTGAGCAACATTGCCATGGAGATCGAACGCAACCGGGTCACCGCCTTGATCGGCCCTTCCGGCTGCGGCAAATCCACCTTTTTGCGTCTTTTGAACCGCATGAACGAACTGATCCCCGGCACCCGGGTCAAGGGCCAGGTGCTGTTCGACGGGGTGGATCTCTACGCCCCGGGAGTGGATCCAGTGGAGGTGCGCCGCCGGGTGGGCATGGTGTTCCAGAAACCCAACCCCTTCCCCAAGACCATCTACAACAACGTGGCCTACGGGCCCCGGCTGCACGGCAAAAAGGAACGGGCCGAGCTGGACGGGGTGGTGGAGCGCTCCCTCAAGGCCTCGGCCCTGTGGGACGAGGTGAAAGATATTCTGCACCAGTCGGCCCTGGGGCTGTCCGGCGGGCAGCAGCAACGCCTGTGCATCGCCCGGGCGATCGCCATGTCGCCGGAGGTGCTGCTGATGGACGAGCCCACCAGCGCCCTGGACCCCATCGCCACCAGCCGCATCGAGGAATTGATCAAGCAGCTCAAAGAGGACTACACGGTGATTATCGTGACCCACAACATGCAGCAGGCCGCCAGAGTGAGCGACGAGACCGCCTTTTTCTACCTGGGGCGCCTGGTGGAGATGGGACCCACCGAGGGTCTGTTCACCCGCCCGCAGAAGGAACAGACCGAGGATTACATCACCGGCCGCTTCGGCTAAAATGAGCCCCCGCGGCGAGGAGAATCTATAAATGCAGAGCCAATCCCACTTTCACCGCCAGATGCAGCAGGTAAAAGAAGACCTGTTGAAGATGGCTGGTTTGAGCGAAACGGCGGTGATCCAGGCCAGCCAGGCCCTGGCCGAATTGGACGTAGCCCTGGCCGACCAGGTGATCGCCGGCGACCGCCGCATCGATTTGATGCAGAACGAGATAGAAGAACGCTGCATAACCCTGTTGGCCACCCAGCAGCCGGTGGCGGTGGATCTCAGGTTCCTGTCGGCGGTGATCAAGATAACCAGCCATGTGGAGCGCATGGGCGACCAGGCGGTGAACCTGGCCGACCGGGTGAAGATATTGGCTGAATTGCCCGAGGGGGAGATGCCCTCGGTGCTGCTTCTGATGTGCAAGATCGCCCAGGAGATGCACAAAGAGTGCCTGGACGCTTTTGCCCAGGAAAACGTGGGCCTGGCCACCGCGGTCCGGCACCGCGACGACGAGTTAGACGAGTTCAACCGCGATTTTCTGGAAGAGATGATCGCGGAGATGACCTGCGAAGAGCGTTTCCTGCGCCGAGGGGTGGAGTTGATCCTGGCCAGCCGCCACTTGGAGCGCATCGGCGACGAAGCCACCAACATCGCCGAGGAGGTGGTCTACCTGGTGGAAGGCCGCATCATCCGCCACAGCAGCGACGAGGTGGCGGTGGGTCCCCTGTAGGCTGAAAAACTCCCGCGCCAACCGAAAAAAGCCGGCTTGGGTCAGCCCGGGCTTCGGCTGGCTCCACCACCGCCTCGTCTGTCAAGCTCTCCCCACAGTTCACATAAGGTTCAAACTTCCGCCACCGGATTGTCACGCCGTTCCCATAGATTTCTTTCTCAGCAGAAAAGCGCCGCCGGTTTGCCGGCGACAGGCGGAGAAAGAGCCATGGACAGTTACCTTCCCAATTTGGTTATATTTTTGATGCTGCTCACCGCTTTATGGGTCTGGGGCCTGGTGGCCTTCGCCGGCTGGCGCCTGCGCCGCCGCTCCGCTACCGGTCTGCCCGCAGGCCCCCAGCGCGACTGGGTGGTGCAACTGGCCCTCAAAGGCACCGGGCTTATGGTGCTGGCTATAATAGTGGTTATGGTTACCCGCCTCTAGTTCTCTTTTTCAATTCCCGCGCCGGCCCGGCCAAGTTACCCCCTTGGCCGGGGATTTTTTTGGGCGCTTGTGGTACTAACTTGTATTACCTATACTGATCTCACATCCCGCTAATCGCAGATTTCAGAGAGAGGGTCATGAAAAAGACCAAACCCGAGGTAGTCAGCTTCAAGGCTGACCCCGCTCTGCTCAAGGCCATGGAAGGCATCGGCAACCGTTCCCAGTTCATCCGTTCGGCCATTCTGGCCGCCTTGGAAGGGGTCTGCCCCCTGTGCCAAGGCACCGGCATCCTCACTCCTGCGCAAAGGGATCACTGGAACAGTTTTTCCCAGCGGCACAGCATTAGACAGTGCGAGACCTGCCATGCCCACCACCTGGTCTGCATGGAGCAGGGCGGGCGGGCTCCAGCCGGTCACGCCGGACCGGCGGAGGAAGTGTGAGCCTCATAGAGCTAAAAGAGGTCACCTTCAGCTATGACGGCCAGCCGGTATTGGAGCGGGTGAGCCTGGAGGTGGTTCCGGGCGAGTTCTTGGCCCTGGTGGGGCCCAACGGCGGCGGCAAGACCACCCTGCTAAAGTTGATCCTGGGGCTTCTGGCGCCACAGGAAGGAGTGGTCAGCGTGTTCGGACAGCCGCCGGCCAAGGCCCGGGGGCGCATCGGCTATCTGCCCCAGCACGCCTTTGTGGACCCGGGCTTTCCGGTGAGTGTGGCCGAGGTGGTGCTCATGGGCCGCCTGGGCCCCGGCGCCGGCCTGGGGCCTTGGCCGCGGCGCGACCGCCGGGCCGCCCTGAAGGCCCTGGAACAAGTAGAGGCGGCCGACCTGGCGGGCCGGGGCTTCTCCAGCCTCTCAGGCGGGCAGCGCCAACGGGTGCTCATCGCCCGGGCCCTAGCCGCCGACCCGGAATTGCTGCTTTTAGACGAGCCCACCGCCGGAGTGGACCCCCGGGGCGAAAAAGATGTTTTGGAGTTGTTGGCCGGGCTCAATTCCCGGGTGACGGTGTTGTTGGTCACCCATGACCTGCATTTCGTCTCTCCCTATGTGAACCAGGTGGCTTGCGTCAATCGCCGGGTGGTTTTGCACCCCACCCAGGAGGTGGACGACGAGTTGATCGCCGGCCTCTACGGGCGGCCCATGCGCCGAGTGCGCCACGACCGGCACCTGGGCGGTGGGGACTGCTCCCATGCTTGAGTTCGCCGAGGCCCTGGGGCGCCACCCCTTTTTGCAGCAGGCCCTGTTGGCGGGCCTGTTGGCCAGCGGCGCCTGCGGGGTGATGGGCGCCTACGTGGTGGCCCGGCGCATCTCCTATCTGGCCGGGGCCATCGCCCACAGTGTGCTGGGCGGCATGGGCGCCGCCCGCTATCTGGCGGTCGTTCAGGGCTGGGATTGGTTGCACCCGCTGTATGGAGCCATCGCCGCCGCTCTGGCCGCCGCCTTTTTGATCGGGCTGGTGACGCTCAGGGCCAGCCAGCGCGAGGACACCATCATCGCCGCCATCTGGGCGGTGGGCATGGCCGGCGGCATCCTGTTCATCGCCGCCACCCCTGGCTATGACGTTGAGCTGATGAGCTATTTGTTCGGCAACATCCTAATGGTCACCCCTGGCGACCTTTGGTTGATGCTGGCCCTGGACCTGGTGGTCTTGGCGGTGGGATTTTTGTTTTACAATCAATTATTGGCGGTTTGTTTCGACCAGGAGTTCGCCCGCCTCAGGGGCGTCAACTCCGACCTGTACTTTCTGCTGCTGTTGGGCCTGACCGCCCTGACCGTGGTGCTCTTATCCACCGTGGTGGGCGTCATCCTGGTGATCGCCCTGTTGACCCTGCCCGCGGCCATCGCGACCAACTTCTGCCGCCGTCTCTGGCAAATCATGGCCCTGGGGGCCCTGATCGCCATGGCCTTCACCAGCGGCGGCCTGGCCCTGAGCTACGGCCCGGACCTGCCTGCCGGCGCGGTGATCATCGTCTTGGCCGGCGCGGTCTATCTATTGGTGGCTTTGGGAGTGTGGTGGCGGGGGCGAGCCAAAACTCACCCCCGCTCAAGCTATGGCGTGGGGTAGAGGCCACCGGCCACGTAAAGGTTCTGGCCGGGCACCTTCATGACAAAGGTCAGTTTAGCCGAAGGCTTGGTCGCCCCGGGCTTGGGCCACCAGTACCGGGTCCAGCCGGCGCCGGTGGTGAGGCAGACCTTGACGAAATCAAAGAATATGAAGTTGCCCCGGGGGCCGCGGTAGGTGGCCAGGTCCTTGCCCACCAGCTCGGGCTTGTAGGGGTGGGCCGAGAGGGTGACCTTGTCCACCGGGCCGGCGAAAAGGTACAACTCGCCGCTGATGAAAGGCCCCTTGGGGTCGCCGATGGCCTTTAAGGCGGCCTCGCCGCCCTGTTTGACCGCCATAACCACTCCCGCCTCCACCAGGGCCCTGAGGTCTGAGGCTTTTTCGGCCGGCGTCTCCTGGGCCCAAGCGTTCATACTAAAAATCAGCGCCAAGCCGATGGCCAAAAGCGCAATGCTCATCCTTTTCATGTCAGCCTCCGTTTTTTATTGCTCTTTCCATTAAAGCACGAGCCCAAGCCCCGCCGCACACAAAAAGCGGACCAAGGAAAGGGATTTTTGTTTGCGCCAGGCTGCCAGGCAAAAAACATCTGCACCTGGTCTCCAAGAGGCATTATGATGAATCCCATCTGAACATTGACCGATTGGCATACTGGACTTAAAAGGGAGGCCGGCGTGGATTTCGTGAAGCTATCAAGGCAGGGAAACATCGGGGTGGTCAGTGTGGAGCGGCCGCCCATCAACGCCATCGACTCGCAGCTCTACAGAGAGATGCAGGCCACCTTTGAGGGCATCAACCGCGAGGATGCGGTGCACGCCGTGGTGCTTAAAAGCCAGGGCCCCATGTTCATGGCCGGCAACGACCTGCAGGAGTTGACTTCCCTGGAGCCAGGGGACGCCCTGGCCTATGCCCAGATGGTCAACGACTCGGTGGCTTCGGTGTATGAGTGCCGCGCGCCGGTGGTGGGCGCGGTGCAGGGTCCGGCCCTGGGCGCCGGCCTGGCCTATGCCGCCTGCTGCGACGTGTTGGTGGCCGCACAAGAGGCCAGCTTCGGCATCCCCGAGATCAGGGTGGGCATCGTGGGCGCCGGCTGCCATCTGGCCCGCCTGGTGCCCCAGGGGGTGCTGCGTTACATGGCCTACACCGGCAAGGCCATCAGCGCCCGCCACATGCAGCGCTACGGGGCGGTGCATAAGATTGTGCCCGCGGCGGAGTTGCAAGAGGCCGCCCTAGGGGTGGCCGCCGAGTTTTTGGAGCAGAGCCCCCTGGCCCTGCGCTTTTGGAAGGAGGCCCTGAATTTGGGCGAGGACATCAGGCTCAAGGAGAAGTACGCCACCGAGAGCCTCTACACCAAGCGCCTGGTGGCCGCGGGGCACTTCCAGGAAGCCCTGGCCGCCTTTTTGGAAAAGCGCAAACCCAACTTTGACTGAGCCGCCGGAAGCCATGAACCCCCCGCATTTACTTGGGACTGAAGGCGGTTTGTGCTAAACTTTCCCCGCTTCGGACCGCAAGCACGCCAACGCCTTGAAGGAGGATCCCCAAGATGAGCAAGTTTGGCTCAGTTGATGAGATTTTGGATTTCGCCATCGCCCGCGAAGAAGAAGCCAACGCCTTTTACCTGGGCCTGGCCCAGCGCATGGACAAACCCTGGATGAGCGAGGTGTTCGAGGGCTTCGCCGAACAAGAACTGAGGCACAAGTTCAAGCTGGAACGGGTCAAGGACGGCAAGATTCTCCTGCCCGCCCAGGAGAAGGTCATTGACTTGAAAATCGCCGACTACCTGGTGGAGATGCCGGTGAGCGACGACATGTCCTACCAGGACGCCCTCACCGTGGCCATGAAGCGCGAGAAGGCCGCCTTCAAGCTCTACATGGATCTGTCCCGCTCCACCGACGACGAGGGCCTGGCCGGCACCTTCGAGGCCCTGGCCCAGGAAGAGGCCAAGCACAAGCTCTGGCTGGAGACCGAGTACGACGAGCACATCCTGGTGGAGGATTAGCCGCCTTCCGCCAGCCGATAAAGAGCGTAAATAGCCCTCGCCTTGCCTGAGGCGGGGGCTGTTTTTGTTTGCCGGGGCGGATCAATGAAACGAAAAAGAGGTTGTTGAAAGGGAAAAGAGAGGCCCTCCGCCGGCAATCCTCTGGCCGCATTGCGGCTACTGGGAGCGCGGTCCCCGCAACGTCATGACGTGACTCGATGGGGCGGGGCTTTTAAAGCCGGCCAGATCGGGGGAACGATGTTTTCCCTTACCCGCCTTTTTACCGCTGTGGCCATGCGATGTCACACCGGTACGTGCCGTCATCGTTGTCCACCAGTGAGTTGCCCACATAAAGGCCGCGGATGGTCTCAGCGGCAGGGCCCGCAGGTCAGACGGCCGTCGCAGTTGGCCGGCTCCCCCCGGCAGCCCCTCAGGCTCAGGGTGCTGAATATCCAATGACCCCGGCTGTTTTTGCACTCGGCGCGCAGCGTGTTTCCGTCGCGGTGCCAGCGGCGGCAGGATTGCCGCCAGGAGCCGCCGGGTACCGGCCGGGGGTCGCCGGCGCAGGCCAAACGGCCGTTGTCGTTCATGATCCGTCCGCCGCATTCCTTATAGCGGATGCGGCTGCGCACCCACTCACCATGTTTGTTTTTGCACTCGGCGTACAGGGTATCCCAACGCACCCGCCAGCGGGCGCAGGACTCCTGCCAGGAGCCGCCCGGCACCGGCTCGCCGAGGTCGGTGCAGACCAGACGGCCGTCCACGTTGGCCAGATTGCCGTAACAGTCGCCGTAATAGACCCAGGTGCGGGCCCACTTGCCCCGCCGGTTCTGGCAGTCGCAGTGCAACTCGCTGTTTTTGCTGTAGCAGTCGCGGCAGGTGTCGCGGTAGCTGCCCGGCGGCAGCGCCCCGGCCGGGGCGGCCAGTGTGAACACGCCCCCCAGAATCAGCGCCAGGCAGAGGCCAGGGAAAAAAGCAAACCTTGGCATAATCATCCCCCCCTTTGTCTTGGAAATCCGGCTGGGACCCTACCACCAACCGTAGGGCCGGCCCCACCAGAAGGGGCCGGGCACCGCGCCCACGCCGTAGTAGAAGCTGGGCCCATAAGAACGGTGATACTGGGGCCGCGGTTCCCAGAGCTTGAGTTCCTTGCCCCTCAAGAGCACGTATTTGTAGTGGGTTTCGCCGATGGGCAACTCCTCCACCCCCACCACTTGGCCCACCACGGTCACCTCGCGTCCTTTGTGGTAGACCTCCGGGTCGAAAAAGCCGCTCATGGAGACGATGAAACGGCCCGAGGAATCATAGGTCTTTTTGGGCCGGTCCTCCAGGTCCAAAGGCACCTGCAGCACCTCGATCAGGGTGCCCCGGGGCTTGTTCACGGTGCGGATGATGCGCCCGCCCCAGAGCACCACTTTGTCCATGGCCGCCTGGGGGTTTTCGCGCGCCTTGGCCAGGGTCAGGCCTTGGTCCACCTGACGGGCCAGCTCCGGGGGCACCACCGTGGCGCAAGCCGCCAACAGCACCAGCAGCGAAAAGACAAATCCGATGGTGACGCGCTTCATGGTTACTCGGCTCCCTTGGCCGGGGGCAGGAGCTTTTTCAGGGGGAAATGGTAGTAGAGCTGGGCCATTTCCTCGAAACTCAATTCGTCGTTGGTGCCCACGGTGAGGCTGGCCAATAGGTTGGGGAAGAACACGGTGAGATAGGAAAAACGCCGGAAGGTGCCGGCCTGCAGGAACAGGGACTGGCGCCCCTCCAGTTCACGCCGCTGTCCTTCCACCTCCTTGTCCTCCGGCTCGGGCACGTCCAGGTTCAGGCGGTACTCCAGATAGTCCTTTTCGCTGAACTCGCCCTCCAACTCGAACACCACCACCAGTTGCGGTCCGCAGTCGGCCTCTGCCTTGAGCTTTTCGGCATCAGCCAACTGCCAACCCGGGGGGGCGGCCTCGGTGGCCAGGGCGGTGAACTGTTCCAGGGTGGGCGGCCAAGCCCCGGCCGGGGCGGCCAAGGCGATCAAAACAAGCAATGGGCATAAAGAGACAAGAGCGCGGCGCATGGGGTTTTCCTCCGGCCCCATTGTGTACCAAAGCGGGTGCCGCGTCCAGTGTTAGACCAATCCGAAAATTTTTACCCAGGGCGGAGCCAGGGAATCGACACGGCCGATCTTTGGCGGTTTCATCCATCGGCAATAAGTATTTTACTTAAACATATTAAAGGCTTATTGTCTTTGGTGTTGGCGGGCTGCGCACCAAGTTTTTGGGAGGATATTTTGCCGGACGCCGGCTGGCATAAAACAGAGGTCGCTTGGGCTTGGCTGTACCATCTGCTCAGGTGGGGCCTGGCCGGAGTGTTCATCTATGCCGGCGCCCTAAAGCTGGCAGACCCCGGCGGTTTCGCCGAGATCGTGGCCCGCTATGGCTTGGTACCCCAAGCCCTGGTGCCTTGGGTGGCTCTAGGCCTGCCCGCCCTGGAAGTGCTGGCCGGCTTGGGCCTAATCCTGGAGTTCAGGGGCAGCCTCAGCAGCATAACCGCCATGCTGTTGATCTTCGCGCTGGTGCTTTGGTTCGGGGTGCTAAGGGACCTGGACATAGATTGCGGCTGCTTTTCCCGCAATGAAGTGGCAGAGCACCACGGACTCAGACAGGCCCTTTACCGGGACCTTATCATGCTGGCCGGTGCCGCTTACCTATATTGGTGGCGCTGGCGTGGCCGCGCCCGGCGTGGGCCGGGAGGCTGGCGGCTGAGATTTGATCCACTTGAGACAAAGGTGAAATCATGAAGAAGCTGTTTTTAATTGGTTTATTGGTTTTCTCATTGAACTTGATTCTGGGCGGCGCGGCCTGGGCCGGGCTGTTTGGCAACAAGGAACTGGACAATGAGAAGCTGGTGGTCAACTTCTACAATGAGGTAAAAGACGGCGGTTACTCCATCGTGGATACAGAGACCCTAAAGGGATGGGTGGATGCTAAAAAGCCTCTGATCATCGTGGACACCATGCCATACGAGGCCTCCTACCGGAAAAACCACATCCCCGGCGCGGTGCAGTTTTTATTCCCCATCAAGCCTTTGCAGGAGATGTCAACTGCCGAACGGGCCAAGTACACCAAGCTCTTGGGCGCGGACAAGAATGCGGTGATCGTAGTCTACTGCGGATTCCCCAAGTGTGCCCGCAGCCACAACGGCGCTCTGTGGGCAAAAAAGTTGGGCTACAAAAAGGTGTACCGCTATCCTGGTGGTATCAAGGCCTGGATGGAAAAAGACTACCCCACCGCGTCCAAGTAAACGAACCTGTCCGGTGTTCCTGGGGCTCGGGGCGCAGGCCCCGGGCCTGTCTTCTGCTCTGCCTTCCGCCTGGAGGCCCTTGTGCCTCCGGGCCCGCTTTCCTATAATCGTTCACATAGCGCTCTGCCGATCATCCCTGACCGGAGAAGCAATATGACCACGATTCTCTTTCTTTTGGCCCTGTTGGCCCTGGCCCTGGCCTGGTGGGGTAAGCGGCATTTGTCTATCGCCGTGGCCCTGGTCAGCATCGTCATCGGCGCCGCCTGGTTCTGGCACCACGTGACCAGCGCCATCAAAGTGGATTTGTAGGAGGACGGTGATGAGCGCCGAATGGGCCCGTAAACTGAATTTCGTGTTCGTGTTGGGCATAGGCGGGGTGCTCTGCGGCTCGCTGTTCATTCAGTTCGGCCTTGGCGACCTGCCCTGCCCCCTGTGCCTCCTGCAGCGCCTGGCCTTCGTGCTGATGACCCTGGGGCCGCTGTTGAACCTGCGCTTCGGGGTGCGCCAGCGGCACTACGCGGTCTCCATGCTGGCCGCCCTGTTCGGCATGATGGTGTCCATGCGCCAGGTGCTGTTGCACATCGTGCCCGGCACCGGTCACTATGGCTTCGCGGTGATCGACCTGCATCTCTACACCTGGGCCTTTGTCTTCTTCACCGTGGCCCTGTTGGTGATCGCCCTTATGCTGATGCTGCACCCGGAGACCTCCAGCGACGACCGGGTGTATCCTCAGAGCGATCCCAAGATAAAAATCGCCTTTGTTTTCATGGGGCTGATCACGGCCACCCTGGTCGTGGCCACTTTCTTGCAGTGCGGCTGGCAGTGCCCGGACAACCCCACCTCCTACAAGCTGGTGCTCAACTCCCTGGGTCTTGCCGCGGGCTAAATCGGCATGGTTGGGCTTGCGGGCTGGGCGCCGGAACGGGAGAATATAGCCAACAGGTGCTGTATAAGGCATCGGGAACCGGCATAAGCTCAGGAGGCACCGCGCCATGAAAACCGATCTTAACGACCAGGAGTTGGTCACCTATTCGCGGCAGATCGCCTTTGACGACATCGACTACGAGGGCCAGCTGAAGCTGAGAAACGCCAGCGCGGCCATCGTGGGCATGGGCGGACTGGGCTCCTTGATCGCCCTGAAGCTGGCCGCCATGGGCATCGGACGCCTGCGCCTGATCGACCGCGACGTGGTGGCCCGCTCGGACCTGCATCGCCAGCTCCTCTATGATGCCGATCAGGTGGGGCTGCCCAAAGTGGCGGCGGCGGTCAACAACCTGGACCGGCTCAACCCGGACGTGGAACTTGAGCCGGTTCCCGAATCGCTTAACTCACAAAACGCCGAACGCCTCTTAAAGGGAGTGGACGTCGTCTTGGACGGACTGGACGGGCCGGAGGGGCGCTACCGCCTCAACCGGGCCTGCCAGAACCTGGGCATCCCCTGGATATTCGGGGCGGCCATCCAGGCCAGCGGCAACGTGAGCACCATCATCCCCGGCAAGACCATCTGCCTGGAGTGCTTCCTGTCAGGGCTCAAGGACGACGAGCTGCCCAAATGCGCCGTGGTGGGGGTGCACCCCTCGGTCTTGGGCATCGTCACCTCGCTGCAGGTGTATGAGGCGGTGAGCCTGTTGGTGGGGCATGAGCCGGAGTTGATGAACAAGCTGTTGTACATCGACCTAAAGGACATGGAGTTCCACAAGATCGAGTTCGACCCCCAACAGGACTGCCCGGTCTGCGGCCAGAGCCCCACGGAGGAGCCTGAGTCGCTTGATGACAAGCTGTTCGACGAGGCCTGCGCCAAAGACGGCCGCCGCACCTTCCTCTACACTCCCTCCGGCAACCTGGACCTGGACCTGGAGTGTATCGCCGGCGGCCTGCAGGGTGCGGGCTACACGATCCGGCAACAGAGCCCCCAGGGCATCACCGCGGCCCGGGGCGAGGACTATCTTTTGAGCGTCCTCAAAAGCGGCATCATCATCATCCAGTCCTCGCCCCGGGTGGAGATCGACCCCAAGCAGCCGGCCGAGGAGTTCTGCGGCGCCCTGTTGGCCTGGGCGCAGGGCAAGGGGCCGCTGCCAATACTGCCCTAATGGTGCAAAGAGTTGGTAAGAAAAGAAAGGGATCGGGGCAGGGGTCCAGCAATTCGGGGCCAGCCGCCCGTTTATGCTTAGCCCGCATATCTCATGAAGGGCCGTGCGACCGGCTGCGCCAGCCAGCCGCTGACGGCGTTGCCGCCTTCGCTCAGACCTCGACGTAGCTTTGACTACGCATGCGTTCCTCGCCCGGCGGGCGCCTTGTCAGCAATTGGCTGGCTGTGCCGGGCCTGGTTGAAGCCGTGTTCCGAAAAGCGCGAAACCTTTTCAGGGTTGCATCATGAGCAGGGCCTGATGTTGATACCGCCCGCCCTCATGAAATATGCGGGCGGGCTGCCTCTGGGGGGAGCGTTCGGTTAAATCTGACCGGCTCCCGGGCCGGGTTGAAGATTAAGCGCCTATGGACCACACGCCGCGCGCCGGGGGCTGCTTTAACGGTTGTCCGGGGAGTCCTTAAGACCCCGCTTGGCGTCCTGCCCCACCCCTGCGCGGTTTGGTCTCAGTTTTTCCTGACCAGGCCCACCATCACCCCTAAAACCCGGGGGGGATCGTCGCTGGGGCTGACCAGGATGTCCTTGACCGCCGGGTTGGAGGCCTTGAGCTCCACGCCCTTTTTGCCGGGCACCACCCGCTTCAAGGTGACCTCGTCGCCCAACAGCACCGCGGCCACCTCGCCGGAGCGGGCGTCGGCCTGGGCCTTGAGGATCACCAGGTCGCCCTCGGCGATGTGGTCCTCGATCATGGAGTCGCCTCGCACCCGAAGGGCGAAGAAACGGCCCTGGCCGAAGAAGTTGGGCTCCAGGCCCAATACTTCCTCGGCATCCTCCACGGCCAGGATGGGTTTGCCTGCGGCGATCTTGCCCAAAAGCGGTATGCCCCGGCGGCTCTGCAAAATCTCCAGGGCCCGGGGCCGTCCGGCCCGCGAACGCATGTAGCCCTTTTTCTCCAGGGCTTTCATGTGGTCGTGGGCCGCCCGGGGGGAGCGGAAGCCGAAGTTGGCCGCCACTTCCCGTACCGTGGGCGGATAGCCATTACCGTGCGTGAAGTCCTGGATAAACTCCAAGACCTGCGCCTGGCGCGCAGTGAGTCCTCGCGTCATGGCCTATGCCTCCAAACTGGGGGGATACTTTTACTATACGCAGGTCTAGTCGGAGGTCAAGGGAAAAGTTTCAGAATGTAAAAAAATATTTTGGGAGGGTTTGGGGCCCACATGGGGCCACAAAAAAAGGGCCCCGCGCGGCGCGAAAGTTGGCTCGGTCAGCATGCAGCCTGTTGATGGCGACGGAATCTCGCAGTCTTCGAAACCAAACTCTCGCGCGAGCGCGATCAGGCCTTTGCGCGAGCGGCCTTGAAAGTCGTATAACCGCTCGCGATCTACTTCGCCCG
>JANQFN010000261.1 GCA_028277825.1 Desulfarculaceae bacterium | reverse complement strand
CGGGCGATGTCGTTGCGCTGGATCAGCCGCGCAAGGTAGCGGTCGTCGTCGGACACCAGGTTCGGGAAGGCGGCGCGGGCGAAGGTCCAATCCCCCAGGCCGTCCTCGGGCAGACAGCGTTTGACCAGGTGCTGAAAGGCGACATGGCAATCTTGGTGAAACAAAACGCTGGCGTACAGGCTGCGCGCGGAGAACCCCGCCTGGCCGAGTATGGCCTGCAAAAGGCCCAGGGCCAAGGAAGGGCGCGCCACCGAGGTGTAGGGCATGTTGACCAGCATGATGTCCATGGTCGCTCCTTCAGTGCCCTGAGATGAGTTCCTTTGGGCCCCCGTCAAGACGCCCGCCGTTGCGCCGGCTCCACCGGCGCGGGTTCATCGTCCAGACGCCCCCGGTCGAAGAGGTCCTGCAAAGAAGCCTGCACCCCGAAAAAGTCTGCACCTCCTTGGCAGAGACGGTCGATCACCTCGCCGGCGCTGTAACGGCCGGCGGCGATCAACTTGCCCATTTCGGCCAAAAAGGGCTGTCCTTTTACGGTGTGGCGCTTGAAACGGTTCTCCAGGGTGAAGCCGTCGGGCAGCGGCTCATAAGCCAGGTCCCGGCGCCAGGCTAAAAGCGGCAGCCCGTCGGCCTGGCGCGGCATGTGCTCGGCCACCGCTTGCTGGATGAAGTCGCCGAACTCTTCGGCATCGCTGAAGGCCCCCTCGGCGTAGACCCGGTAGCCCAGTGGCCAGTTCTCCGAGGCCTGGCAAGGGCTGATCAGGCGGATGTGCCCCTGGGTCAGGTTGACCAGAAAGCCTGAAACGCAGGCAATGGTTCCCGGCAGGGGCCCTTCTTCCTTCGGCTCCGCCTCCATATTGCGTCCGGAGGCGGCCCGCTGCACCAAGGTGCCCTTGGTTTGCAACACAAGTTCGACCCCGAAAAGTTCGGCGGGAGAGAAGGTTTCGTGCAGCCGGCGCAGGATGGGAGTGGAGAGCACCGAAAAGCGGGGCGGCACCGAGGGGTGCCTCCGGTGCATGTCCATCAGTTCCCTGGTCCAGGCCAGGTCCTTTAAGGGTGCGGCGGTGGTGGTCTGAGGCATCTCCCCGCTGATCTGGTGAAAGTCGGCGATGAAACTCAGGTAGTCCGGGTTGTCAGCCGGTTCGGTGGCCCAATAGCAGAAACCGGTTTGCAGGGAACCGTTCAAAAGCTGTTGGCTCCTCTGCAGTATTTCACGCCACAATTGACGGTTCTCGGGGGTGTAGGCCCATACGCCGGCCAGGGGCTCGGCCCCAACCCCGCAGAACCAGCAACCCATGGAACAGCCGTGGCTCAACTCGAAGGCGAATACTGAATGGGTGATGGTGTCAGCGTGATTGCCTAATTCGCTGCCCAGGCGGGCCATTTGGCGCCGGCGCCAGGCGTCGAAGGCCGGGTTCAGCCCGCCGCTGTCTCCGCCTTGGCGAATCATCTCCCGGAATTTCAACAATTCGCTGATCCAATCGGTCCACAGCTGGGCCAGGGGATAGCCCTCCAAAGCCTCCTTTTCCAGGCGGGGCATGGGCCCGTTTTGCCAGAAGGGGGCGATATCCTCTGGGTCCAAATCCAGCCCCCGCTCCCGAGTCAACTCCCCTGCTTTTTCTGGATCGGCCAGCAGGCCTTCACGGAACTCGGCGTCGCCGTAAAAGCATTCGTTGAAACGTTTGATCTGAGCCAGGGTGGCCAGCTCCTGAGCATCGCGCCGGGCCAGCACCTGGCGGTAGTGTTCAAAGGCCGAGATTTCAGTTGATTCGGACAAATGCCGGCTCCTGCTGAATTGGTTTGGTCAGCAAGGCGGAGCCCCGGTCTCTGGCGCCGGAACCCCGCCTTGCTTATGCTTGTGGATTCGGGTTCTAAGTGGCGACCACGGTGACGCCGATCACCACCACGGTTTCGGCGGTGGACGAACCGCCGGCCACCTTGGCCAGATCGTCGTCGCTCAACTCGCCCTTTTTGGCCTCGCCGTGGGCCTTGAGGTCCTCGGCGCTCACGTCATAGCCCTTGGACTGGGCCAGAGAGGCCGCGGCCTCCACGGTGCCGGCGGCGCGAACCTCTTCCTTGAGTCCCGCATCACTGTTTACGGCGTCAGCAAAACGGGCAGCTTCTTCTTGACTCATTTCGGTCCTCCTTTTGGTTGATTGATCTCTCTTGTTGGTTGTCAGCCTTGTTTACCGGGGGGTGAAACCATCACCCCGTTGAGCCTTTAAGAGCTAAATCAGAGCCGCAATCATCACCGGTTCGCTTGAGAAGCGCACTGTTTCAGGCGCAGAATCTGTTTCCAAAAAAAACAACATCTACCCAACTACTGCTTGCATTTCGCTTAGACAATCAAATATGATATGCAGTTCTATTATTAATATGCTGCAGGGTGGTGAGCGGAAAGTAAAGCGGCAAAATGCTTTTTTGCAAAATATTTTTGCTATAAAAAAAACACCTCAAAACAATTAGTTATACTTAGTTTTCTCCGCCGGCCGCCACGCCGCGCGCCCACTTGAGGGCCCGGCCGAAATCCTGGCTCCAATTCCCCCCGGCCAGTTCCTCCACGGTCAAACGGGTCAAGGCCATTAAAAACAGTGACTTTCCCTGCAACTGCTTGAGCAATTCACCATGAGTCCTGGCCAGGGTCTCCAGGTTGCCGGCGGCTTCAACGGTCAAGGTCTGTAAAACCTCAAAGGAGCCCGGAGACAGTGGAGGATCGCCCAGGTAGTTTTGCAGGCGTCCCCCTTCCCGGTAAACGGGGTGGTTTTCCAGGCCCATGAAGGTGAGAAAAAGCTCGGCGCTATAGGTCCCCCGTGCGGCCAGCAGGCCCATGAAGTCGGCCATGATCTCATCCATCAGCCGGTTCTTCATGGAGCCGAACAGGCGGCGGGTGAAGTAGTGAGTGCATTCATGGTCCCGCCTTATCACCAGGGATGCCTCCCGCCACTCTTTATCCGACATCCCGGCCTGGGTTGCGCTTACATTACTATAGGGCCCGTCGCTCAGGATAATGAAGACGTCCTGGTATAGTTCCTTGTGCTCTCTGATGCGTTGAAACTCATCGGCCCAACCCACGCCCATTACGTCCTCGGGATGCTCGTCCCGCCATTTCTTTTCCAGGCGGTGCATGCGGTCCCAGTTGTTGTAGCCCTTGATGGTGGCCGCGCCCATGGAGGGCGGCACCGGCGCCGGCTCGTTGTGCTCGGCCAGGGCCCGCACCAGTGATTCAAAATCGGCCCGGGCGGCGGTGGTGATGATGGGCACCGGACCGGCCGGGCTGGGGTGAATGGTCAGGCTCAACTCACCAGGGCGTTCCAATTCCAGCCCGCCAGAGGCGGGTGGCGCCTGGCCGCGCAGGGTGGCGGCGCGGTAGGCCTCGCTCTGGCCGATGCCCTTTTGGACGGGAAAGCACAGTTGGGGCAGCCGTCCCTTCAGGTATTCCAGCACTTGGCCCGGGGGAGCCTCCTTGGCGTAGCGTTGCCAGGCCCTCACATGGGGTTCGGCGGACAGAGGCAACTCAAGCGGGCTGGGCAGATCCTGGCCCGCAAACCGGTTACGGTTGTAGGCCAACAATTCTTCCCTTTGGACCTTGTTGGCGCCCAACTCCTTGAGCACCCGCTCCCTTTCTCTGTTGCCCTGGTCCACGCCGCTCCCTATGGTTTTAGCTCTTTCAGATGGAAATATTTGTAGGCCCCGTTTGTAACCTCTTTGATGACCAGGGGACCGTTTAGGGCCACACCATTGCGGTTGAAGGCGGAGATACTGGTGACTCCCCGCCAGTTTTTGAGCCGGGCCAGTTCCCAAGCTATGCGGTTGGGGGCGCTGGACTTGCCCTGTTTGATGGCATGGGCCAAGAGATGGACCGAGTCGTAGCCCAAGGCCGCTCCCGGGTTGGGAAGCCGCCCATATTTTTTTTGGTAGGCCTGCACGAATTTTTTGACCCTGGGCACCGGTGAAGTGGGGTCGAACACCGAAACCAGATATACATTGCTGGTCTTGGGCCCCACGATTTTCAGCAGTTCGGGTGAATCCATGGATTCGCTGCAGATGATGGGCGTATTGGGCATGATCTTGCGGGCCTGGTTGATGAACTTGCCGCTTTGGGGCAGCAAACCGGCGAGGAAAATGGCATCGATTTCAAAATCCGCGTGCCAGGTGGTCAGGTCTTGTGCAAATCGCCGGTGACCGGACAAAACGTTAAACACCCGGCGGTCGCTGATGTGGATGCCCAGGGTTTCGGCCACAATCTCAAAGGCGTTGGCCTGCAGGCGGCCGTAGTCGGTGTCCTCTTGATAGATAACCAAATTTTTTAAGCCCTTCTGGCGGCACAAACGGACCGCGAAATGGGCGTATTGCATGGCGTTGGGGGTGGTGGTGAACACCCGGTCGAAGCCCTCTCCGAAATCGCCGGAGTCGGTGGTGGTGGTGGAGATCATGACGATGCCGTAATACTGGTACAGCACCGAGGCGAGCAGGGAGACCGGGGGGTTGTAGTGGCCCAAGACCGCCACCACATCGATGTTGTCCGCCAGCTTTTGCGCCACGCGTATGCCGCCGTCAGGCTCTCCGTCGTCGTCTTCTTTCAATATCTTCAGGTGACGGCCGATTACACCCCCGCCCCGGTTGATCTCTTCGCTTGCCAGCTCAACCCCCTGCCAGAGGTCTCCCTCCAGTTTTTGCCAGGGCGCCGCCGCGCCGATGAGAATGGGCCCGGTGGCCCCCTGGGCCTGGTTATCACGCGCAGAAGCGCGATTCTGCTCCTGGACGCAGGCCGTGGCCAACAGCGCCGTTAGGATCAGAACCGCTACCGGCAATGCCTGCCTCCACACCCGGCCAAGCGGGGCGCGCCGGCCGGGTACACTAGGCGATTTGACGTTTGGCCAGTTCATAAAAGAATCCTTTGAGCTTCATCAGCTCTTCATAGTTTCCGCTCTCCACGATCTTGCCCATCTCCAGTACATGGATGGCGTCGGCCTTGATGATGGTGCTCAAGCGGTGGGCGATGGCCAGGCGGGTGACCTTGAGGTTCTCCAGGCTTTGGCTCACCACCGCCTGGGCCTTGTTGTCCAGGGCGCTGGTGGCCTCGTCGAAAAACAAAAGCCGGGGCCGACGCACCAGGGCGCGGGCGATCATCAGCCTCTGCAGCTGACCGCCGGAGAAGGTGCCCCCCCCGGCGGGCACCACGGTGAACATGCCCATGGGCATGGCCTTGATGTCCTTTTCCAGCCCCACCATGCGCGCCGCTTCCCAGGCGTCGTCGATGGTCAGGTTGGAGGTGCCCAAAATGTTTTTGTAGATTTCGCCGGGCATGATCTTGCCGTTTTGCAAAACCACCCCGATCTGGCGGCGCAGCTCGCGCACGTCCAGAGTGGCCATGTCTTGGCCGTCGTAGTAGATGCTGCCCGACTCCGGGGTCTCAAAGCCCAAGAGCAGCCGCAGCAGGGTGGACTTGCCCGAGCCGGAGCCTCCCACCAGGGCGGTGTACTGGCCCGGTTTGATATGCAGGGACAGGTCCTTGAGGATAAGGGCGCCGTCCTCGCTGTAGCGGAAGTTGACGTGGTCGACCTCGATGTCGCCGCTCACCGTGCCCGGCCTGGCCTTGGTCTCGTCGCTTTCGGGCAGGGTTTGGAATATGGGCGCGGCGCGCTCATAGAGGGGGATCACGTGCATGGTGGCGGTCAGGGACATGGCCATCTGCATCATGGCGGTGATGAAGGCGGTGAAAGCGGCGTTGAAGGCCAAAAAGTCGCCGGTGCCCAGCTCGGCCAGGGTGTAATTGAAATACCACCAGAAAATCAGGGCGGTGACCAGGACGGGGAAGGCCGCGTTGAGGGTCTGCAAGAGCGAGGTCAATATGCCGGATTTGTAATTCAACTCCTTTTGGCGCGAAAACAAATCGGCCCAGACCGAAAAGGCGCGGTTTTCGGTGCCGCTGACGCGGAGCGAGTTGATGCCGGTGATAAACTGCAGCACCACCCCTTGGTTCTTGCCCTGCAGGTTGAAGACCTTGCGGTTGTAGCCCACCAGGATCACGCCGATCACCGACGAGTAGCTGATAGCGATGACGGTCAGGGCCAGGGCCACCAGGGCCATCTCCCAGGAGTAGTAGAATAAAAGTCCCAGATTCAGGGTGGAAAACAGAGTGGTCAAAATGGAGTCTATGGTGGCTCCGGACAAAATGGCGCGAATGGAGTTGATGCCCAGGCTGCGCATGGCCAAATCGCCGGAGGTGAAGCGGCGGAAAAAGGGCACCGGCAGGGCCAGGATGCGATCCCACACCGCGGCCTGGATGGCCAGGTCCATCTTGCCTTCCACCCTGACCAGGGCAAAGGCCTTGGTGATATAGAACATGCCGATGGCCAGGGCGCTGGTGAACAGAATCAGGCTGATCTGCAACAGTTGCCCCTTGGCCGCCTCGGGGATGATGGTGCTGATGATCACCCCGGTCATCACCGGCACCAGAAGGGCCAGCACCGCGCCCAAAAAGCCGGTGGCCAGAATGGTCCACAGGTCCTTGTTCAGGCCGCGGATGCCGAACTTGATCAGCTCCATGGCGCTGATCACCCGGTTGGGGAAGGGCCGGTAGAACATCTCGGCCTGGGGTTCCAGCTCCTGGGCCAGCTTGGCGCTGATGCGGCGCCGGCTGTGGTCCTTGGGGTCCATGAGGTAGTAGCGCCGGGGCGAGGAGGGGACCAGGGCCACCGGCCGCTGATCGGCGGACATGCGGCCCAACAGGGGACCGTTGTCCTTGTTGTACCAGTCATCCACCAAATCCACCTGGCGGGTGCGGAAGCCCGAAACCCGGGCCACGTCGGTCAAACTGGCCCGGTTGGGGTCCTCTTGCTGGGAGGCATGGGGGCGGGCCACCTTGATGCCGGCCTTTCTACCCACCAGCTTGCAGCAGGCCAGCAGGGGGTCGGCCTCTTCCATTTCCTCCAGGGAGTCGCCGGCGCCCTTGGCTTTGAGGATGGAGACAAAGCCCGACAGGGCGCGGGACAAGCGAGCCTGGTCCTCCTGCCGTTCGCGCATAAAGCGGCTGCGTTCGGTCTTGGCCGCCTCGCCCAGGGCCACGTCCAAACAGCCCAGGATGAATTGATTAAAGGAGTCGATCAGGGTCCACTGGGGGTCTTGGGCCAGTACCGCGTCGGTTTCGGCCACCGCGATTTCGCAATCTTCCTCTGCCAGCAGCCAGGCGTCGGTGGCCAGGGGGAACCACTGATCCCGGGACAGGGCAGACCAGTCGCCGTGACCGCGAAACAAAAGTTTGCCCTGGCCGGGCTTGACCCACAACAAGCGCTTGGTGGAGCGCAGACCGGTGTTCTTTTCGAACTTGGCGCCGTCGCCCGGCTGGATCTCCTGGTATTTGCCCGGCAGGGGATCGGAGCGGCCCGGGCCGGAGGACATGCCGCTGACCCAGTCGCCGATCATCTTATGGACTTGATCGGTCTTGTCCTTGTCCCCAAAGGCCTTTTCAACCACCGCTCGGGGGCATTTAATCAAGCTGGTGCCGCTTACGCCCACGGCCAAAAAGCCCAGGCCCTCGTCCTGGGAGGTTTCCAGCCCTAACAGGACGTCGCCCACCGCGGCCTTGAGCAGAAAGTGGCGCGGCCCCACCGGCTGGCCGCCCTTGAGGCGCACGCAGAACAGGTTCACCTCGCCCTGGTCCACCACCCAAACCGAATCCGAGCCGGCCAGCAGCAAGGGCTCGTTGCCCTTGGCCTCGATGGGGGTTCCTTGGCCGGTGAGCCAGTCCAGGTTGTCTGCCATCAAATATCCCTCGGTCATTTAAGCGGCCGACCCGCCCTCATTGGGCCTGGATCAGCTCAGAGTACAAACCCTTTTGGTCCTTCAACTTGTCGTGGGTGCCCCGCTGCACCACCTTGCCCTGATCCAGCACGATGATCTCGTCGGCGTCGCGAATGGTGCTCAGGCGGTGGGCGATGATCAGACAGGTGCAGCCGCGCCGCCGCACGTTGTCGTCCACGATCTTCTCGGTCTGGGTGTCCAGGGCGCTGGTGGCCTCGTCCATGATCAGGATGCGCGGGTTTTTGGCCAGACCGCGCGCGATCTCCAGCCGCTGGCCCTGGCCGCCGCTGAAGTTGTCCCCGCCCTCGGCCACCTCGCTGGCGTAGCCGCCGGGCCGGGCGGCGATGATGTCGTGAATACAGGCGTCCTTGGCGGCCTGCACCATGTCCTGGTCGGGGATGGTGGGGTCCCACATGGTCAGGTTTTCCCGGATGCTGCCCTCGAACAAGAAGATGTCCTGGGAGACCATGGCCAAAGAATCGGTGAACACCCCCCGGGGCACCTCCTTTAGAGGCCTGCCGTCAAGGAGCACCTCACCCTCCCAGACCGGGTAGAGGCCGGTGACCAGCTTGGCGATGGTGGACTTGCCCGAGCCGGAACTGCCCACCAGAGCCACCCGTGAACCAGGTTTCAGGTTCAGGTCGAATTTATCGATCAGCGGAGGGCCTTGCGGGTTGTAGCCGAAGCTGATCTGCTGCAACTCCAGGTAGCCGGCCAGCTTGACCTCCTCGCCTTCCGGCGGCACCTCGTCTTCGCGCTCGTCCTGCAGCATGGGGTCTTCTTTGTTGTGCAACACGTCGTCCAGGCGGTTTAAGTCCGCGTGGCTCTCCTGCAACTGGCTGCCCAGGTCAACCAGTTGGTTGATGGGAGCCATGAAGCTGGCCATCAGGCTCTGGAAGGCCACCAGCATGCCCAGGGTCAGGCTCCCGTCCATGACCAGCAGGGCGCCAATGGCCAGGATGGCCACGTTGTTGGCATAGGACAAAACCTGGGGCACCACCGCTAAAAGCTGGGTGGCCACCGACAGCCTCTGCTGGGAGTTGGTCACCTTGGCCTGGTAGCCCGCCCACTGCGAAAAGAAGTCTGACTCGGTGCCCGAGGCCTTGAGGGTCTCGATCATCTGCAGGCCCACCATGGCCATGCCCATGAATTTGCCGTTTTGTTGCTGCAACTGTTTGTTCAAGTCCACCCGGTGGCGGGACACCAGGTGCAGGGCCACCAAGTTTATGGCCGCGATGCCCATGCCCAACAGGGTCAAAAGCACGCTGTACTGGAACATCAACAGGGCGTAGAAGATGATGGTGAGCAGGTGGATGACGTTGGTGCCCAACTGGCCGGAAAGGAGTTGGGCCAGCTTGTTATTCAACTCCACCCGGAAGGTGACGTCGCCGGCCAGGCGCTGGGTGAAAAACTCCACCGGCAGCTTGAGCACGTGCCCCAGGAACTTGGCCGAGCCGGAGATGGCCAGCCGGGTCTCAAAGCGCAGCATGTAATATTGCTGCAGCCAGGTGAGCGCTCCCCGGGCCAGGGCGGTGAGCACCATGGCCAAAAGCAGCGGCCGGAGCCAGCCCGAGAGGTGGTCCACCAGAATCTGGTCCACGAATATCTTGGAGAAAATGGGGATCATCAGGCCGGGGATCACCAAAAACAAGGCGGCCAGCACCACGTATTGCAGGGCCGCCCGGCTGCCGGCCAGGCGGCGGCCCAGGGAGCGGAACAGGTTGGGCTTCTCGCCGCCCTTTTTGAAATCCGGCCCTGGCTGAAAAACCAGGGCCACCCCGGTGAAAGACTTGTCGAACTCCTCGGGCGAGACCTTGCGCGGCCCTGAGGCGGGATCGTTGATGTAATAGTTGCTGCCCTTTTTCCCCTCCAGCACCACGAAGTGGTTGAAGTTCCAGAACAGGATCATGGGCAGGGGGTAATTGAACAGGTCGCCGGTTTCCAGTTTGTAACCCTTGGCCTCCAGGCCGTAGTAACGCGCCGCCTTGAGCACGTTGGAGGCCTTGGAGCCGTCGCGGGAGACGCCGCAGACCGTGCGAAGCTCCTCCAGGGGTACGAAGCGCCCGAAATAGCCCAACACCGAGCCCAGGGAGGCGGCGCCGCACTCCACCGCCTCCATCTGCAAGACGGTGGGGGTCTGCAGGCGTTGGTCACTCCATTTTTGGGGGGTGTCGGCCATAGCTAGCCCGAATCATCCTTTTGGGCCGGGCCCGGGCTGCTTCCGGCGGGCGGCTCCGCCGGGGTGTGCTTCCGGCTGCCGGTTGTGGTGAGTTCCGCTTCTTTCATAACCACCCAGTGCTCACTTGCTGACAAACCTATCTCGCGCAACTTCATTCCAGCGCCGGTTCTAGAGTCCGGCGGCCCGCTTCTGGTCGCCCACGCCTAAAAGGTATTTTTTCATCAAGGGGATCACCAGGCTGATGGGCCGCCGGCGCTGCACCACGGCCGAGGCGAATAAAACGCTGCCCGCGGCGATCTTTTGATCCGGGCCCTTGGACGAGGTCCATTTGAACTGGCTGGGCGTGTCGGGGTCTCTTACCAAGACCGCCCTTACTTCATAGGGAGGGCCCTCCTTGGAGAGCAGGCTCACCATTTCCTTGTTTTGCAGGAGGCGCTGCATGTCCGCGCTGGTGGTGGGAAAAGGCGAGACGAAATTGACCAGAGAGATGATGTAGCCGTACTTGTCCACCGAAATGGTGGAGGGACTGATATGGGCCACCATGCCCGGCTTGATTTTTTTGCCCTGGTCGGGCGGCACAAACAAAACCGCCTCCAAATAACCGGCGTCCATGCCCTCGATTTCCAGGGTCACGATGGGCGAACCCCGTGAAACCCGGCTGCCCACCTGCACTCCCTCTCCCACGATGGTGCCGTTGTAAGGGCTCATGACCATGGAAGCCAGCATGAACTGGTTTTGCAGGGCCATGAGGTTGCCCTTGGCCACATTGATCTCATCCTGGATATCCAACAGCTTTTGCTGGATGTTGTTGTCCAGTTGCAGCTTTTTGATTTTTAGCTGTTTGAGCTTGTTATTGTTTTGCCGGATCTGTTCTTTGGCGTCGTTTATAGTTTCCTGGGTCTTGAACTTTTCCTGTTTGGTGATCAGACCCAGTTTCAACAGGCGTTCCTGATCCAGCAGCCTTTCCTTGAGCCAGACGATGCGGTCATTTTGCACCGAGTTGTCCATCAACAGGTCCTGGCGTTGCTGCACCAGGGAGCGGGACTCCAGTTGCGTGTCCGCGGTGCCGAACTTGGCGGTCTTGTTGTATTTGAACTCCAGGTCCTTGATCTTGCGTTTGGCGTTTTTGATCTTTTGCTTCAGTTGGGGCTGGGCCACCCGGGCGATGTTCTGGCCCACCTCCACCCGGTCATTTTGTCTGAAATAGATGTCTTGGATCACCCCGGAGCCCTGGGCGGTGACTGAAAACACGCCACCCTTTTTCATGAGAATGCCCTGGCCGGAGACCGTGGTCTCCACGGTGCCCCAAATTCCCCAGATCACCGCCCAGGTCAACAGGGCTCCCAAAGCCAGCAGGGCCACCCAGCCCTTGGGACGGGTGATTTGCAGCAACTGGTCCAGTTGCTCCGGCGAGGAGAGTTTTTCCAGGGCCTTTTTGCGGAACAATTCGGCCACTTTAAGATTCCTTTCCCGAAGGGGCCTATTGCGGGTCGAGTTTGAGCAGGCGTCTCACATCGACCGAATATTCGGTGTCCTTTTGCCAGTGGACCAGGTTGCCGGTTTCATAGCGCAGCCTGGCCAGGGCCTGGGCGAAATTGCTGTGCCGGGTCACCTCGTCGGTCATGGCGTCGCGCAAACGGTCTTCTAGGTTCATCACGTCGATCACCGTGGAGAATCCCCGGCGCAGTTTGATTTTTTCGTTTTTCACCGCCACCCGGTAGTTTTTGATCGACAGGCGGGTTTGGTACAATTCCACCATGCTGCGCAAAAGAGCCTGCACCGACACCACGATTTTGGAGCGGATCTTGCGGTCCAGGTTGGAGGTGTCTATGAGGTTTTTCCGGAGGGTGGAGGTGCGCTGTAGCAGAACGCCCCTGGCCTCGGAGTTTTCAAAGGGCATCTGGAACTTCAGGCCGCCA
>JANQFN010000232.1 GCA_028277825.1 Desulfarculaceae bacterium | reverse complement strand
TTTGGTCGGATTTTTCCAAAACGTCTCTTAAAACATTTCTATTCATGTCCATTATGGAGAAGTTCAAAAAAATATCAATAATACCCTTCTTGCCTGCCTCGAAAATTACTGACCAATCGATATCAATACCGTATGGATCGAGAATACATAAAGCCCTCATATATTTTTCATATTTTATTTTGGGCAATATCTTTTCTTTTCAAACCTTATTACAATTGTCATGGTAGATATGAACATTGTCATAATTTTTTGAAATTTCTTTGAGATTCTCTATTTTTACTGGATTCAAATCTATTAAGTGATATTCCCTAAACCTTGGCTCTATTTTGAGAGCATTAAGCGGACTGCCTGCTATTATCTCTCCCGTTTCTCGTAGGACATGCTGGCCGCCTCCGGCGAAGGCATCAATATAGACGTGGTATAAATTATGCTTGTCGAGTAGACCACTGTAAAATTCTGAATACTCTTTGATGATCTCCAATTTTACCTGAGACCAATCTCCTATCTGGTCAAGTGCTTTTCCCTTCACGACGCCCCACTTTGAAAACTTCTTTTCTCCAGTTACCGTTACTTTATCATACATTAATGCCATACATTTGTATACTATTAAATAGTCCCATTGACCCCTCCCCCCTCCCTTGGTAATACTGTGCCTACAATGACTTATGTCTAACTCCGGAGGCATCTCATGTCCTTCCCCCTGGTGCGCATGCGCCGCCTGCGCAAGACCCCGGCCATGCGCCGGCTGGTGGCCGAGACGGTCCTCACCCCGGCCGACCTGATCTACCCCATGTTCGTCTGCCCGGGCGAAGAGGTCTGCCAGGACATCGGCTCCATGCCCGGCGTGAACCGCTACTCCATCGACGCCTTGGTGGAGGAATGCAAAGAAGTCCACGCCCTGGGCATCCCCGGCGTGATCCTCTTCGGCATCCCCGAAAAAAAGGACGCCCTGGGCACCGAGGGCTACTCCCCCGACGGCATCATCGCCAAGGCGGTCCGCGCCGTGAAAAAGGCCGTTCCCGAGCTGATCGTGATCTGCGACGTGTGCTTGTGCGAATACACCTCCCACGGCCACTGCGGGGTCCTGGAAAAGGGCCAGGTGCACAACGACGCCACCCTGGAGCTTCTGGCCAAGGCGGCGGTGACCTACGCCAAGGCGGGCTGCGACATCGTGGCGCCCAGCGACATGATGGACGGCCGCGTGATCGAGATACGCGAAGCCCTGGACGAAGCCGGCCTGGACGGCACCCCCATCCTGAGCTACGCCGCCAAATATGCCTCGGCCTTCTACGGCCCTTTTCGCGACGCGGCCGACAGCACCCCCCAGGAGGGCGACCGCAAGGCCTATCAGATGGACCCGCCCAACTTCCGCGAAGCCCTCAGAGAGGTGGCCATGGACGTGGAGGAGGGCGCGGATATGATAATGGTCAAGCCCGCCCTGCCCTATCTGGATGTTTTGGCCGCGGTGCGCGATGAGTTCGATTTGCCCCTGTGCGCCTACCAGGTGTCCGGTGAGTTCGCCATGATCAAGGCCGCGGCAGCCAACGGCTGGATCGACGGGGACAAGGTGATGATGGAGAGCCTGATTTCCATCAAGCGGGCCGGAGCCGACTTCATCCTGACCTACTTCGCCAAAGAGGCCGCCGCCATCCTTAACGGGGGCACCGCATGAGGCTGGCCCTGTGCGGCATGCCCTCGGCCGGGAAGTCCACCCTGTTCTCCGCCCTGGCCGGCCGACGTACATCTGCCGCCGGCGCCCGCCAAGACAGCGGCCTGGCCTTGCTCAACGTGCCCGACGAGCGGGTGGAGGCCCTGACCGCCATCTATAAGCCCAAAAAGTCCACCCACGCCCAGATCACCTTTGTGGACCCGCCGCCGCTCGCGGCCAAGGCCGACGACCCGGCCGCCCGCCTGCCCGTGGAACTGGGCCAGGTGGAGGGCCTGATGCAGGTAGTCAGGAACTTCGACGGCGGCTTGGGCGCGCCGGATGCGTTGGCCGAATATTGGGCCTTTGTGGAGGAGATGCTGCTGCACGACCTGATCACCGTGGAGCGGCGTTTGGAGCGCCTGGCCGGTGAGCGCCAGCGCGGCCGCGAGGTGGACCAGGAGGAGAAGTCTCTGTTGGAGCAGGCCCAGGCCATCCTGGCCGAGGAGCGGCTGCTCTCCGAAGAGCCGGAGTTGACCGCCCATCCCAAGATGCGCGGCTTTGGCCTTTTGACCGCCAAACCCCGGGTGGTGGTGGCCAACAACGCCGAGGAGGACCCTGAGCCCCCGAACCTGGGCACCGACAGCCCGCCGGTGGTGGTGCGCGCCGGCATCGAGGCCGAACTGGCCGAGCTGGAGGCGGGGGAGCAGGCCGAGTTCATGGCCGAGCTGGGCCTGGCCGAGAGCGCCCTGGACCGCCTGATCAAGGCCTCTTATGAGGCCTGCAACTTGCTGAGCTTTTTCACGGTGGGCGGCGACGAGGTGCGGGCCTGGACCATCACCCAAGGCACGCCCGCGGTCAAGGCGGCCGGCGAGGTGCACAGCGACATGGAACGGGGCTTCATCCGGGCCGAGGTGATCCGCTTCGAAGACCTGGTGGAATTGGGCTCAGAGGCGGCGGTGAAAAAGGCCGGGCTGATGAAGGTGGTGGGCAAGGACTACGTCCTGGCTGACGGCGATGTTTTTCACGTGCGCTTCAATGTTTAGGGCGGTTAACCCTTGACAGAATCGCCTTTCACCCCTAATTTTAGCCCTACCGTGGCGATGTAGCTCAGATGGTGAGAGCATGCGGCTCATATCCGCAGTGTCCGGGGTTCAAGTCCCTGCATCGCCACCATTCTTTTATCTTGCTTTAATTCCACGACAAATCGGTTGTTTCCGCCCCTAATTGGCCTAATAGGTGGGCGATTTGGTGGGCAGACCAGCTCCGAAGACACCGCCACGGGGAGGACCAAGCGTGTCGTTGCGGGTTTGGGTGGAGGAACGGACCGGGAAGCAAAGCACTAGCTACCTGACCAGGTGGCGCTATCCAAGCGGTGACGGCGGTGGCCGCTATTTCAAGGAGCAGTGGCAAGCCTACAAGCTGAAGACCGATCTAGAAGCAGGGGCACCACCCCCCGCCCCCAACACCTTCACGAAGCCGCCAGACCCTGCTGACGTCACCTGGACCAAATTCATGCGGAGGTACTGGCCCCACATGCAGGACCGAGTGAAGCCCCGATCCTTGGTCCGCTATAAGGAGATGATGGCCCGCTTCGAGGAATTGGCGCAGCCCGGGCCGCTAGCTGCCTTCACCAAGCTGGACGCCGTTCGCTACCGAGAAGACCTGTCCCGCCAAGAGGTCAAGGGCACCGGCAGGCGCATCACCAGGAAAACAGTCAACGACAACATCACGGCGGTCAAAAGCGCCTGGAGCCTGGCCGTCCAGTGGGAATTGGTCGAAGCCAACCCGTTCCAAGGCATGGGCAAGCTCAAGGAGACGGATAGCCGGGATGAGGCTGTGGTCTTGGAGTTAGACGAGATCGAGGCCTTCGAGACTGCATGCCCCGACGAGTTCAGACCGTTCTTCGCCGTCCTGGTGCGCACCGGGCTTAGGAAGGGCGAATTGCTGGCGCTCACAGCCCGGGACGTCGACGAGAAGCGACGATCCCTTCAAGTAAACAACTTCAAGACGTCCACCAGCCCACGCGATCGCTATCGGACTCTCCCGCTGTCAGACCGAATCTTCGAGCTATTAGTTAACCGGGCAGGGAGAGCGGAAAGCGGCCACCTATTCTCAATCAAGCACCATTCCCCGAATTGGCTTCTACGGCATCTCCAGGCCACCGCCAAGCGGCTGGTGAAAGAAAATCGGCTCCCGGCCTGGAAGGCTGGCCTCCGGCTACACGATCTGCGGCATACATATGCCAGCCACTTCCTGGCAGGTGGTGGTGACCTTCGCAGTCTGATGTATCTGTTGGGCCACCGCAGAATAGAGACTACGCAGCGCTATATCCATCCACTTGGCGACCGCCTGGCCGCAGCCTCGCAGGTCTTGCCCTACTGAATTGAGTTGAAGGGGATGGTCGAGCAGAGCCGCCCGCTGCTGTGGGCGGCTCTGTCTTAGCCTAATGGTGAGCCGGGCTTGCCTGGGTACTCGCGCATGCTGGGCACAAAGTGAGATCGCCTTCACCACAGCCCTCGCTGTCGCCGCAGCCTTCACGGTCCTTAAGGATATGTATGCCTGGGTAGTCCTCGCTCATGCACTCGAAGCACTCAGGGTCAACCGTATACTCCACGGTCTGCTCAGGAGTATGGTGAATGATTAGCGTGTAGCCCGGCATCCCCGTAATCGCTACGACCCACTCACTGTGGTCATCGAGGTGCAGTCTAGCAGCATCAGCAGCCGCAACCAAAATGGAATAACTGAGCATAGAAGGTTTTTCGGCCTTCAGCCGTAGCGTGGCCAGTCTGGCCTGCAAATCAAAAATCCAGTCGCTCATCATAACAACCTCCCTTTTGAAGGAAACGGGTTAATTCATCCCGCGCGACTGGCTCTGTCTATTGGATGTATGGACTGGCCGCGTGCTCCTGCGCCGGGGGCTTGACCAACATGATGGGCTTGGAGTCAACCGCAACGGTCTGTATGCCCTCATAACGCGTGCCAAGATCGAAGAAGTCGTCAGGGTCCACTACATAAAAGTTGGTGCCTTCAGGGGCGTGGTGCCAAATGAAAGCAGAGTCAGCCTGGAGGAAACCGACGATCCATTCACGGCAAGAGGCCAAATCAAGCCCAGCGTCGAGGGCGACATCAGTCATGAGAACGTGGACTAAAAACGGGGGCTCCTGTGCAGGAGCGCCAAGGTCTGCCAAGTCAGCGCACAGTTGATCAATCCAGTCGTAAATCATGTAAAACTCTCTTTCAGTGCAAGGTAATAGGCAAGACCCGCCGATCACTAAGTGCATCATGGTTGCGGCTTGCTCTGTACATGAATGCCAGCTTGCCATAATTTACGTTATATGTCAATTTACTTTTATTGTTATATATCTATGTCATATTACATTATTTAATTTATAGTTATGTTGACAAGTTACCATGATGTACTATAAAATATTTACGTGTAGAGATAATTTACTTTGAAAGGAATATAACATGGGATTTGACGACGAAAACCTCAGGCCGGGCGAGGTGGCTAAAAGGTTGGGCATACCGGCCCGACGACTAATTCATTGGCGCGATAAGGGGTATGCTCCTGCGGATGGTGATCGTTCTCCTGGGGGCGGGATTGCCACCTACACGGTCACAGGATCCGTGGCGTGTGGACTACTCGATCGCTTCATTGAAAGGGAGGGGCTGACGACCGAAGCTGCTCTAATGATCAAGAATACGGTTATGCCCGTGATGACCAAAGTATTGCGTTTACGGAAAGAGCGCGGCGAGAATCTGTGGTTGATTGTAAGCGACAAGGCCATAGTCGGCATGTTTCCCAGCGGGCCCAAAAAAAGCGTGGCAGACCAAGACGACTCCACAGACCTTGCCGGTCATATCAAGTTGATCCCTATTGAAGGTACACACATTTATGTCTCGGAAACACTTCGCGCAAACTTTGGCGACAGCACGTGCATCAGCTACTACAACGTGACATCCACCATACTTGACATCATTGATCGGCTGGGAGTTGAACTGTAGTGCCTACCGCCAAAGAAGTTGTACTCAAGGCTCTTGAAAATGCCTCAGCGATGAACAAAGCCGTTGAGGATGCAATAGCCAGTTTCTATGGCCATAAGATTACAGGACGCGATCTTAAGACGATTTTACCCCTGTTGCTCGGAAGCGCGACACGCAAGGACATTGAAGCCACCACCGGCCTGGACAAGCAGGCCGCTAAGAGAGCTATTGGGCGGTTACGCGATCAGTTAGGCGTTGTAGTAGGTGGGGTCCGAAGTGACCCTGGAAGTGGTTGTGGGGGCCAAAGTGACCCTCCCAAATATAGCATTCCTGACCGAGTCAATATATTGGAATATTTAATAAAACAACAAGATGCATATCATGGCGGGGCCCAAGGTGATCCCAGGCCATCCGAACCTTTATCCTATATTTCTAAGAAAGAGATAAAAGAAGGAAGAAAAGAAAAAAGAAATAGTTCATCAGCTAAGAGCGATGACAACCCTGTACCAAGAGAAGCCCTCGCTGGAATAATAGAACTCCCCTTTGATCAGCACCAGGCCCTTGAACAGTTTAATGGTCTGGCCGTTGGAGGAAAGGCGGATCGGGCCAACCTGAAAACCTGGCAGGCTCACCCCGAGTCGCTGTTCAGATTGGAGGCTGAACTTTGGGAGACTACGTGTCCGGCCTACAAGATTAAGCTCGTCAGCCTCAGTGATCGCAACCGCCTCTTCGAGTACCGGTACAACCAAGCGCGGCAGCGGGCGGGCCTGTCAACTTCGCCAAAACGAGCCACGGCAAAATGGCGAGGTGACCTTATACTTGCCCGTCAACTGGCTGACAGTTTGGGCGTGCCATATGAGGTCTTCATCCAGAGCGCGGTCCAAAAGTATGCACGCCTTCACCACGATGGCGTGCTCCCATTCGCTTTCCCATCTCCGCAGCATTTAAAATACGGCGAAGAAGGCAAAGCCCAAGAGGCATTTTTCAACTACGAGAATGAGCTGGTGTCCTGCGACAAGGCCTGGGTTCTGGAAATGGAGCCACCGTTGAATACAGACGAGTTCGACCTTGATGACCCAATTCAAATTGCGTTTTTCAAGTGGGTATGGGAAAAGATCGTTGCGGCGGGCGGTGGTCTCGACAGGCTGAAGCACGCGCTAAAACAGGCGATCGACAGGGGACTGATACCGTTGGCCGTTGCCACAACTGACGCCATCGGCGTGTATCCGTGGCTGCAAAAGGAACTACAAAAGCCGGAATACCCATACGCCCCTGCCCCGACACCAACACCAGCCCTACCCGAATGTTTTGGCAAGGACTACAGCAACCAAGAGCCTACATGTGGGCCATGCGGCATGTCCGGCGAGTGCATCAAAAAATGGGATAGGAGCAGGCATGGGGCCTTGCAAAAAGTACTTCGCGACGGGGCCCGTGCCGAGGGCTCGCGCGTCGGGCAACCGGGCACCGGCAATGGCGGCGTCGCAGGCGATCTCGGAGCAGCAAGCGGGCAAGCCCCGAATCTACAGCACATCCCCAACCCGGCTGCCTATCTCTCAGATTTGAAAAAAACAAATGACGTGGAGTTGGAAGGCCTCCATGGAGCCCAATTTGCGGATGCCCTAGAAGCTAGCCTTAAAAGGGTACTTTGACCTCGACCGCATACACACCCTGAAACCATTCATTTTGATCAGGAGACTACTATGTTCACACTCCCCTCTAAGTTTGACGCCTTCATGGCCAAGTATCTCGATTACCACCATCCTGCATTGGCAGGTTGCAGGAGACTCATCGGTAAGGCTGCTTTGGTCAGGATGGATTGCGACGACGATCACGAAGCGGCTGATTTGATCATGTGTGACTTTGCCCCTGATGTTCCACCTTGGCACCCAGACGCAATAATCGAAGAGGTGATTAAAGAGGACCGTGAGCTTTTTGAACAGCTAACCTATAAGACCATTGATACCGAGGCGAATGAACTCGGAGGGCAGGTTCTATAAAGTGGCCTTGCATTTGGATACGTGTTTGGTTATCAAACGCGCCACCGGCCTAACCTCTGGCCAAGACGTTTTTGACGGTTTGGGCTCCCCACCGTCCACCTCTGGCCGTGGAGACGCCTTGGGCGTTAAGAGCCGCCGCTATCCCTGCCAGGCTGGTGATCCCGGTCCTCTTCTGAATATCGACGATGATCGGCCTGACGTTGCCCGCGAAGCGATCGGCCCGGTCGACCTGGGCCTGACGGCCAAAGGCCGAAACCTCCCTGATCAGAGGCCCGCCCAACTTGACGCCCCTGGCCTTGGCCGCCGCAAGGGCCGCCTTGGTGCGGGCACTGATCGCGTCGCGCTCGTACTCAGCCATGGCCGCCATGATGTGGATGGTGAGCTTGTTGGCTTCGGGCAGATCGGCGGCAACGAAGTCGATCCCGCTCTCCATGAGCCTGGCAATAAAGGCGACGTTGCGGGCCAGCCGGTCGAGCTTGGCGATCACCAGCGTTGCCTTGTGCTTCTTGCAGGCCCTAAGAGCCGCGTCCAGTTCGGGCCTTGTGGTCTTCTTACCACTCTCGACCTCGGTGTGTTCAGCGATCAACTCCCAGCCGTTGCCGCCCAGGTAATCAAGCACGGCCTGTTGCTGGGCATCGAGCCCAAGGCCCGACCGACTCTGCCTCTGAGTGCTGACCCTGTAGTAGGCGATGAAGCGCTTGTTGGCCATGGTTGCCGCTCCCAAAATTTTTTCCAGTCAATTTCAATACAGTATAGCAACGTATTAAGTCTTGAAACAAGGCAAAAACGCGCCAATGGAGACGCGATCCATGACCAAGCCCAGAACCCAAGAAGTTGCCCCCACCAGCCATGGCGGGGCGCTCAAGAACACCGAGACGCATGGGTGTCGGAAGTTAGAGGCCCGATTCAAAGCAGGCCAGGAGCTAGACCTTCGGACCCGGCACGGCAAACTCTACAAAGAGGTCTTGGCCGCCACCCTGTCAATGGTGCATGACCGTTTGGGCCAAGAACCCGACGCCTTGACTTACATGGCGGTCGAGGCCGTGGCGCAGGCCTATCTGGTTCAGCGGCTCCACTTCAATCACGCTGTCAACCACGCCCAGGACGATCTGCCCAACCTGGGCCGCCGCTACACGTCGCATTTCAACAACTTGGGAAAGGCGCTCGACAGGCTGGGTCGGATGCTGGGAGCTTCCCCCGAGGCGATCGGCAAGAGTATGGCCGAGCGCCTGGCAGAGATGGCGAAACCCGCTGAGCCCAAGCCGATCGAGGCCGAGGTGGTCGACCATGATTAGTGCCCAGCCCACTATCGTCGACCCCGCCGCCTTCGCCGGGGAGTTCATCAGGCTTGAAGACGGGCGGCCCCTGGAGCTGGAGCCCTGGCAGGTGGGCAGGATCATCAGGCCCTTGTTCCACACCCTCGACTCGGTTACGGGCCTGCGTCGCTTCAACCTGGCCCTGGTGGGCATGGGCAAGAAAAACGGCAAGAGCACCCTGGCCGCCGCCGTGGCGCTTTACCTGTTGTTGGCCGATGGCGAACCCGAGCCCGAGATATACGGAGCCGCCGCCGATAAGGACCAGGCCCGAGTCGTGTTCAAACAGGTCGCAGGATTCGTAAGGCGCTCCCCAGAACTGGGTAGGGCGCTGAAGGTCCACCGGGATGCTATTGAGCTACGCGACGGCACCGGCCATTACCGCGTGCTGAGTGCCGATGCCCCCAGCGCCCACGGCCTCAACCCCCACGCCGTGATCTTCGACGAGCTTTGGACACAACGCAGCTACGACCTGTGGGAGGCCCTGACGCACAGCCCTGCCCGCAAGCAGCCGCTTCACTTCTGCATAACCTACGCGGGCTATGACCAGCGTAAGGGCGCTTTGCTCCACGACCTGTATCAACGCGGCCTGGCAGGCACTGACCCCGGCATGTTGTTCGTCTGGTTCGACGGGGATCAGGCCAACCCCGCCTCGTGGATCACGCCAGCCTACCTGGAGCAACAGCGCCGCCGCCTGCCCGACCATATGTTCAAACGGCTGCATCGCAACGAGTGGACCAGCGGATCAGGCAGCTTCCTGACCCGCGACGACGTTCATGCCGCACTAGACCCCGAGCTGGCCAATATACACAGCGGCCAAGGCCAACTCTACTTCGTCGGCGTCGACCTGGGCCTGGTCAACGACGCCACGGCGATCGCCGTCGTCCACCGCGACCCCGTCAGCGACAAAGTGATCACCGACCACGTCCAAACCTTCAAGGGCAGCCCCACCAACCCGGTGGTGATCGGCCAGGTCGAAGAGCACCTGGCGGCCCTGCATCAAAACTTCCATCGGTTGGGCCACGTCGCCGTCGACCCTTACCAGGCCGTGAGCCTGATGCAGCGGCTAAGAGAGCGGGGCCTGCCCATCGAGCAGTTCAACTTCTCGGGAGCCAACATCACCCGGCTGACGCAAAACCTGCTGGGCCTGTTCAAGGATCGGCGCATTGCCCTCTTCGAGCACGACGATCTGATCAACGAGTTGTTGACGGTAAAAGTTGTCGAGAAATCCTATGGGATTCGCATCGACCACGAGCATGGCGCGCACGACGATCACGTCATGGCGCTGGGCATGGCCGCTCTCGCCGCTGTGGAGGCCCCGACGTCCTCGACCCTGGTCAAGGTGGCCTACATCGCGCCGGGCCCGGTAGAGGGCGTCTCCGTCGTTCTGGTGCCCGATCCTGGCTTGTTGGGGGCGGCCTACCGCTTCACGGTCGAGGGCCGGGGCACCGGCGCGAAGGTGATTGCCATGTGCCCCGATCCCCGCGAGGACGGGTCAGGCTGCGATTTCAACCGGCGCGAGTTCGCCAACCGCGAGGCCTTCACCACCTACCTTAGACAAAAACATGGAGCCCTTCGCTTCAGAAGGTCCGCATAGGAGACAACATCATGGATTTCAACAAGGCACACCAGCACTACAAAGACAACGCCGCACTCTGGCAAAAGTTCCAGGCCGCTCACAGCGGCAAGGGCATCAACGAGTACCTGAAAAGGCACCCGCGCGAGGGCTCGACTGACTTCGCCAGGCGCAAGCAGCTCCCTATCTGGCGGCCCTATCCCAAACTGGCCACTGATTTGTGGGGCTCCAAGCTGTTGGACAAGAAGCCCGCCCGCGTGCTGCCCGACCAACTTTCCCCGCTGGTGGCCGACGTCGACCGCCTGGGCACACCTGCCGGGCCGTTCTTCGCGGCCCTGATCGAGGACGCCTTGGCCTACGGCTTGGCCTTCGCCCTGATCGACGCCCCCAAGCTGCCCGACGGAGTGAAGGCCGAAGAGCTGACAATGGCCGAGGCCGTGGCACGTAACCTACGGCCCTATGTAACGCCCCTGAGCCCGCTGGACGTGGTGGATTGGGCCTTCATGCCAGACGGAAAGCTGGCATGGCTGGTGGTGCGGGAGCAGATCAGCGGCCCAGCAGTGCCCTTTGAAGAGGACAAGCCGCAGGAAGCCCGCCGCGTCTGGTACTCCGACTCCTGGGAGCTGTGGATCAAGGACAAAAGCGGCAAGCTGGAGCCGGTCGACCACGACACTCACCCGTTTGGCGAAGTGCCGGTGGTGCCCTGGTACGCAGAAAAGGTCGGGCCCATGCAGGGCAAGAGCCCGCTGGCCGGAATCGTTGACATGTCACTGGAGCTGTTGAGCATCCAGAGCTTGCTTGCCGTTGCCCTCGGTTTCGGCTCCTTGCCCCGTCTGGCCGTATACAGTGGCGCTGATATGGGCGTGATCCCCACGGCCACCAGTGAGCTGGGCGGCCTGGATATGGACCCCGAGGACAAGGCCCAGTGGCTCTACCTGCCCAGCGACGCCGTGAAGGCCCACCAGATCGAGGTGGAGCGATTGAAGGCCGACATCAAGGCCACCATGTACCGGGTGATGGATCAGCGTCGGGAAAGCGCCCAGGCCGAGGCCGCCGAGAAGACCAAGCTCGACCTGAGCGCGTTGCACGCGGCCCTGGCCACCTGGGCGGGCAGCTTCGAGGACGCGGAGTTGAAAACGTGGCAGCTCTTGGCCAAGGGCTTCAGCGACTGCGACCCCGCCAAGGTCCAAGTCGCCTACAACAAGAGGTTCGACTTGAGGACCGCCCATGAGCGGCTGCAAGAGGCGCTAGAAGCCGAGGCCCTGGACCTGCCCAGCCCGACTTTCAGGACCGAGTACCGGGCCGAGCTGGTCAAGGGGCTGCTGGTGGACGCCCCGCCCGAGACGGTGGCCAAGGTGGTGGCCGAGCTTGAAGACGCCGAGGCAGTCTAGCCATGAACCATCGCCACTTCGACCAATGGAGCCTGGACCAGGCCCGAGAGTTGGCCGGGCTGTACGCCCAGGCGCACAAAAACCTGGCCCGCGAGATTGAAACCCGCCTGCGCCGGATGCTGGACGGCGAAGAGCTGAGCGCCCATGCCACCCTGCGGCTGAAGGCCCTGGTAAAGCACATCGAGGCCGAGCTTGACCAACTAGCCAACAAGGTGAAGTACCGGATCAGGCCCATGCTTGATCGGGCCGACGAGCTGACCCGTGAAGAGATCGCCAGCCTGGCCAAGGAGCCCCAGTGGAACATCTTCGAGGGTAGCACCGCCGCTGAGTACCTGCGGCAGGGCACCATGCTAGAGCAGCACATGGAAAGCACCTTGCGGGGCTACAGCGACGAGCTGCTGGGCAAGGTGAAACGCATCCTCAATCTGGCCGTGATCCAGCGACACCCCTGGAACCACACCGCCCGGCTCATACAGCGCGCTTTTGGCGCTGCTGGGCGGCCCGTGGGCAAGAGGCTGGGCTATTACGGCTCTACCGGGGCGGCGGCCCAGGCCGCCCGCCTAGTGGTCACCGAGTTGGCCCGCGCCCGATCCCTTGGTCACCAGCACTATGTCAAGCACGACGCCGACATTGCCGGGATCGAAGTCCATCACGGCGCTGGCCCCTGCCGCACTGGCATCTGCCAGCGACGGGCTGGCCGGTACATGGGCAAGGAAAAGGCCCTGGCCGAGCTGAGACGCATCCCAAGGCATCCGTGGTGCCGCTGCTGGATCAACTACATCTACCCCAAAACCGACCTTGACAGGCTGGCCGCTGAGCTGGCCGCATAAGGAGATATGATCATGTTAGACAACTTCACTTCCTTTGACCCCGCCACCCTGGCCACCCCGGAAGTCAAGCCCGCCGCCGATGCAGTGGAGGCCCTTGAGGGCCTGGCCAATGGCTATCTGGCCACGTTCAAGAAGACCATCGACAACCCCGACCTGACCGAGACGGGCAAGAGCAAGCTGGTGGCCCAGGCCGAGGCCGAGTTCAACGAAAAGGCCGAAGGCCTGAGAGGCGATCTGGCCGCCAGGATGGAATCCCAACAGGCCCGCGTCGACAAGCTGATGGCCGACGCCCGCAATGCCGACAAGCCCGCCGACCTCGGCCCCGAAGCCACCCTGGAAGTCACGCTGGCCATGGAGGGCTTCAAGCACATGAAGCCGGTGGAGTTCGTCGACGCCTACGAGCGCGCCTTGTCTGATGGCGACTACATCAAACGCCGGGCAGCCGAGGCCGTTGCTGACGTTGTGCTCAAACCGGGCACTGCCACCCTGGGGCGCTTCCAGGGCCTGCGCCGGATGCGTGAGAACCCCGAGACACCCGAGATCAAGGCGGTTCAAGCCGCCCTTACCACGCTGGGCAAGCTCAAGGCCCTGTTTGACTACGTGAAGGTGAAGACGGTGCGCACTCAGATGGTGCCATTTTCGGGGTAAAGCGTCAGCTAGTCAGCCACAAGGCCGCTGCCCGCCCTAGTTGGTCTTCAGATCCCCCTGAGTTTGCTGTGTGTCTTTTATTGGTTTAACTTTCTAGGTTTTCACAAGAGCGATACGAGCCCTTCCCAAAGTAAAATTAGGTCCATGCACTTGACCTACCAAAAGCGGCTTTAGGCAGCACGCAAAAAATGTTCTTTTATATAACCCTCTGGAATATATTCTGCTGAGTATGAATAGCCTCTATATGCCCCTTCTTCACGTGAATAACACGTGTTTAAAAACTTTAAGATTTCAGCATGCTTCATAAAGTCAAATTGCGGTGCCGTAATGTTCTCCATCCTTGATAGTTGCTTAAAATACCTTAAAATATCACAAGCCATCCTAGTCGAATAAATGTTGGGTAAATATCTGAAACTTTCTGCCGGTGAGAAGCCACCAAGTACATATGTTTCTTTTAAGAATCTCGAAACGTCTCTAAATGTATCTTCTATAAATAATTTAGGATCAAATGTCTTGTCATTTAATGTTTTTATATTTACAAACTTGTCATAATATCTACTAATCAAGCTAAGGGCATTCTTAGTGTGAATAAGGTTAGCATCAAGACGATCACCCGCACAAAAAGCCGAATCATCATTTTTGGTACCTAAAATAAAAGCAATCATACCTTGCAAATCATCACCAGATAGCTCTACACCTAAATTTCTAAGTAATCTTTCTGCGTAATACGAACTACATATCCAAGGCTGTTCGGATTTACTTGTATTTTTAAAGGCAACACAACCATCCTTAATAGTTTTTAGATTGTTTACAAAACTAATTATTCTTTCTGTGTTACTATTACAAGCTGTAGCTAAAAATTCTTCAATATCTTGTTCAAGCTGAAAACAAATCCAAATAGCTGATGATGTTGCAATAATGGAAGGCCTACGACGGATGTTTTCTTTTTCGAGGATTTCTATTGGGGTTTCAACGAATCCACCACTTTCCTGATCATAGCATTTAGCAATAAATTCGAATATTTCAGAGGATAGAGGCTTAGCACTTTCTTCCTTCAAGCGGTAAAAGTTATTAAAAGCCCTCGAGCCAATTTGGCCATCGTAATTAATCCCCCCCCAATCGCTTTTTATGTCAAAAGCTTTTGCAAGAGCTATTGAACAATGCGTTGCGTGCAACGTTGGAAATTGATTGTGACGAGTTTGAAAGAATCCCCCAGACCGACTATGACGCCGCCTAAGCACAAAATTCCTCAATGCTTCCGAGTCAACATCAAATGCGTCGACCAAATTGACACCGAGTCTGTCGTCCTTCAAATCTTCCCTAATTACTTGTAGGATTTGAAGAGCAAATGCGCTAGTGTCAATGCTAGGAAACACCCAAAAGGCCATTTTCCGAAAGAAATCTGGCTCCCTTATTCTGTCAAAATGTTTTACAGTTTTTGCCATTTTAGGGATTTCGGGGGGATGATTCAAAATAAGACGTACCCACTCTCTGTTAAGGTCTATTTTGTTCATCCTACTCATTATCCATGCCTAAGAGGTTTCAATCACCTTCAATGTGATTTTCAAACTGTCTCATATACTCATACCGCTGGATACTAGAAGGTTGGGACAGTTCGTTAACTAGCCTATGGGTTGATTCAAACGCATAATCTATTGCGTATCTTATAGTGGTTTTTCCAAAAATAAGAACACATCCCAAAGCTATAATAATAGAAATAACTGTTTTTACAATAAGAGGTAACTTTGCCACAAAACCCTCAGGGTCGGCCAATTCAATAACAACAAATATCAAGAGAATTGCTGATGCAAACAAAAAGAAAATAATAAAGTAAGTTAAAAAATTCATCATAAGCTTTTCAGTGGACCCGTTAGCGGGTGACCTTTTATCCAAATCAAATATTTTGGCCATGTGATCGGTAGCCAAAATATCCCCAATATCTTTACGCATTATGAGCAAAGATATAGCTATAGTTAATGTAAATTCTGCAAAAATCACTATTAATTTCCAACTATCCCAGCCGTTGATATAATGGTATAAAAAGCCGACTAAGCTCATTGATGCCAACCATATTATTGCAAGCCAAGCAAACCTGTTCATGTTTTCAAACCATAAAGCCAACTGGCTAAATTGCGCCCACGCAACTTCCCTAGTTTGTTGAGAAGCTAATCTCCAATTTAGGGGGGAAGATTTGTGTCCGCTAGTGCAATACCAATCGTCTGCATCCCCATGGGAAAAAGCACAGTGCCTAGCAACCGCCAGGCCCCATGCTTTCCACCCTAAAGGAAGCATATTACCCTCGTGGCACTCAAGTCCAATACCCGATCACTAACTGCAGAATAATTCAGCTTAATAGACCAGGTCAAGGATAAAAATATCAACTAAAAGCATAAAAATCCAGTGCAATCCACTGAACAATTGTATCGCATCCACTGTACCCCAAGCATACTTTATTTTACCAAAGAAATAGTGGGCAATTTGGTGGGTAGGAGCCTATTGTAAGATTCTCGATTATGGTATGATCATTTCCAACCTTAAACAGTGTTGGTGGGTTTTTGGAGCAATATAGATAACTTGTGGCGATGTAGCTCAGATGGTGAGAGCATGCGGCTCATATCCGCAGTGTCCGGGGTTCAAGTCCCTGCATCGCCACCATGTTGATTGACCAGGGGCCGCCTGAAAAGGGCGGCTCCTTTTTTTTGCCTGTATGCGAGACTGGATTGAGATCAGCGGGAGGAATCATGTTCTACACCAAAGATGAATCTGGCTACCAGGGGCGCTCGCCTCTGTCCAAGATGAAGACCCTGGTCTACGGTGAAAAGACCCTGATGGCCGAGTTCAGGAGCAAAGCGGGCAACGTGCTCAAGGAACACAGCCACCCCTACGAGCAGACCGGCTACGTGGTGCAGGGCAAGCTGACCCTGTTCATCGACGGGGTGCCCCACCAGGCCTCGGCTGGCGACGCCTGGTGCATTGCGGCGGACGTGCCGCATGGTGCTGAGGCCATTGAGGACACCATAGTGGTGGAGGTGTTCTCCCCGGCCCGCAAGGACTACAAGCCCTAGGCCGCGCCCTGAGAGGAGCCCGAACATGCTGAGCTGGGACGAGCTGAAGCAGCGGCCCGACATCGTGGGCCAGATCGACTGGGAGATCACCCCGCGCCAGGCCTTTGAGTCCTATCAGATCAAGTCCATCGAGGCCTGGAAGCACCGGGGCCTGGGCGAAGTGTACTATTTCTATCTTTCCACCTGGCGGGGGGAAAACCAAGTGGTGCTGATTCGGCGGGGCTACACCGAGAGCGAGGACATCTGCGTGGCCCCGGCCCCGGCCGACCTGGTGGAGGCAGCGGCCCGGGCCGGCGAGGGCCGGGACGTGCCCCGGGGCCAGCTCCCCCTGAGCCCGGAGCTAAAGGACTGGTTGCAACTGGAGTTGCACGCAGCCTAGGGCTCAACCCTCCTGGGGTATCTGGCATTCGCTGAAGTACAGACAGCCAAATTCGCCGCAGTCGTGAATCTGCTCGTAGCAGGGCTGGTTGCCCTCGAACTCCTGGATGGTGTGTATCAGCTCGGCCTTGTTGAGCTTGGCGTAACCTTCCATTCCTAATTCCTTGGCCTTGAGCCTGAGTTCCTTGACCGTGGGCATGACGCGCCTCCCGGGTATTGGCGGTATTGTCTCTTCTATTAATGATACGGCCGCTGAGGCGGTAAGCAAGTGACGATCAGGTTTTTGTGAGTCAGCGCCGGCCTACTCGCAGCCCGAGGCCCCGCACCAGGAGCAGGACTGGCAGGCGCCGTCGGTGGTCAAAAGACCGCCGCAGCGGGGGCAGAAGCCGGGCTCGTCCAGCCGGGGCGGCGGCTCCTTGCCGGGCAGGGGCAACAGCTCCAACACCTGCCGGCCCCGGCAGCCGGAGCGGAACACGGTGACCCCCTTGAGACCCAGGGCGTGGGCGGAGAGAAACACCTGGCGCACCTGTTCCGGTTCGGCTTCGGCTGGCAGATTCACGGTCTTGCTCACCCCGTTGTCGCAAGCAGCCTGAAAGGCGGCCTGCATGGCCAAATGCCGCTCCGGGGCGATCTCATGGGCGGTGGCGAACAGCTCGGCCTCGCTGGCGGGCAGCCCGGCCACGGCTCCGGCCCGGCCGCTGGCGGCCAGGCTGCGGCGGGCGTCCGGGCTGTCCAGGCCCAGGGCCTTAAGCCGGGCCAAAAAGCGGGGGTTGAGCTCGCTCAGCTCACGGCCCTCCAACACCCTCCGGGTGTAGGCCAGGGCGAAGTAGGGCTCGATGCCCGAGGAGCAGCCCATCAACAGCGACAGGGTGCCGGTGGGGGCCACGGTGGTCACGGTGGCGTTTCGCATGTGGGTGTAGTCCTCTTGCAGGCGGCTGCCCTCAAAGGCGGGGAAGCTGCCCCGGGCCTTGCCCAGTTCGGCGCTGGCCCGCCGGGCGGCGGCCTGGATGCGCTGCATGATCTCCCCGCCCAGGGCCACCGCCTCCTGGGAGGCATAGGGCAGGCCCAGGTCCACCAACAGGTCGGCCAGGCCCATCACCCCCAGGCCCACCTTGCGGGTCAGGTCGGTGACCTGTTTCACCGCCGGCAGGGGGAAACGGTTCACCGCGACCACGTCGTCCAAAAAGCGCACCGCCAGCGCCGCGGCTTCTTCCAGGGCCGCGAAATCCAGCTCACCGCCGCGCACGAAACGGGGCAGCACCAAAGAGCCCAGGTTGCAGGACTCATGGGGCAGCAGGGGTTGTTCGCCGCAGGGGTTGGTGGCCTCCATCTCGCCCAGGGCCGGGGTGGGGTTGGCCCGGCGGATGGCGTCGTAAAAAGCCAGGCCGGGCTCGCCGGCGGCGTGGGCCGCCTGCACCATCAGCTCCAGCAGGTCATCCGCCGCCACCCGGCGCATCTCTTGTCCGCCGCGCGGGTTGAGCAGGGGCCACTCTTCACCGGCCCGGGCCGCGGCCATGAAGGCGTCGGTCACCATCACCGAGATGTTGAAGTTTTCCAAAAAACCCGGCCGTCGCTTGGCCCGGATGAAGGTCTCGATGTCAGGGTGGCTGGCGTCCAACATGCCCATGTTGGCCCCGCGCCGGGTACCGCCCTGCTTGACCGCCTCGGTGGCCATGTCGAACACCTGCATGAAGCTCACCGGCCCGGAGCTGACCCCATGGGTGGAGGCCACCATGTCGCCCGAGGGCCTCAGCCGCGAAAAGCTGAAGCCGGTGCCGCCGCCGGACTTGTGGATCAGGGCGGTCTCCTTCACCGCCTCGAAGATGTCCTCCAGGCTGTCGGCCACCGGGATCACGAAACAGGCTGAGAGCTGTCCCAACTCCCGGCCCGCGTTCATCAGGGTGGGGGAGTTGGGCAAAAACCGGCCAGCGGCCATGAGTTGGTGGAAGGCGCGTTCCATGGCCTTGACCTCTGCGGCGCCGCCCCAGGCCTCCTCGGCCCGGGCCACCGCCCGGGCCACCCGGATCAGCATCTCCTCGGGCGTCTCGCTCACCCGGCCCTCCGCGTCGCGGGCCAGGTAGCGCCGCTCCAACACCAATGCGGCGTTGGGGCCGAATGGGAAATTGTCAGCCATGATATAAAGATAGCGCGGGGGGAATCTTTTTTGCAAAAAAGATTCCCCCCGCGCCCGATTTAAAAGTGGTTTATAGCCTTAAATGGTTGGCTATTTTTTGAAGGCCCCGCCGCAGCCCTCCAGCTCCAGCAAGTACTCTTTCATGTCCATGCCGCCGCCAAATCCGGTGAGGGCGCCGCCGGCGCCCAAGACCCGGTGTCACGGCACGAACAGGGGTATGGGATTGTTATGCATGGCCTGACCCACCGCCCGGGGGGCTTTGGGGCTGCCGGCGCGTTTGGCCAGTTGGCCATAGGTGCTGGTCTTGCCGTAGGGGATTTTGTGGCAGGCCTTGAGCACCTTGGTGGTGAAGGCGGGCAGTCCGGTCAGGTCCACCTCCGCGTCCAGGTCGACCGGCTTGCCGTTGAAGTAGGCCTTGAGCTGGCGCCCGGCTTTTTGATACTGGGGCTTGACCTCCACGATCTGGGCGTCGGGTACTCTTTTGTGCAACACCTTGAGGAAGTGGTCCCAATCGCTCCTGAGCGACACCGCCACCAGGGCTTCGCCTCTCAGGCCGGCATGTATGGTGCCCACCGGCGTGTCCAGGGAAAATACTTTGATTCGGCTCATGTCAGGCTCCCTTGTCTGAGGTCATGCTCTTCCAGGTAGTCGGCCAGCGCGGCCAGGGTCAGGTTTTTGTTCGCCGCCCACTCCGGGGCCAGCAGTATGTCGTCACCCGGATCGGCGCACAGGCGGTGTATCAGGGTTTCTGTTGGCAGGCGGGCCAGGAAATTGGCCACCGCCGCCGCGTATTGCCCGCGGCTCCAGAGGCTGAGCCCGCCCTGCCGCCAGTCCTGGGCTAGGCGGCTGCCCTCCAGCACCATCAGGTTGTGCAGCTTGACGCCCCATACCCTCAGGCCGGCCAGATGGCGGGCGGTGGCGTTGGTCTGCTTAATCCCCTCGCCGGGCAGCCCCAGGATGACGTGGGCCACCACCTTCAGCCCCCGCCGCTTTGACTCAGCCACGGCCTCATTGAAGCAGGCCACGTCGTGGTCCCGGCCCAGGGCGGCCAGGGTGGCGTCATGGGCCGACTGCAGGCCCAGCTCCAGCCAGAGGGGGGTGCGTGCAGACAACTCACTCAGCATATCCCAGCGGGCGGGGTCCAGGCAATCGGGCCGGGTGGAGATGATCAGACCGGCCACGCCGGGGACCGACAGGGCCTGCTCATAAAGGGCGCGCAATTGACCCGGCGCAGCGTGGGTGGAGGTGTAGGCCTGAAAATAGGCCAGGGCTTGGGGCGGTGTCTTGCCCCGGCGCCGGGCGCGGCGGCGGGTGCCTTCCAGGCCTTCTTTGAGCTGCGCGGCGATATCCCCGCCCCCCTGCCCCCGGCCGGAGCCCGAGGGCGCACACCAGGCGCAGCCGCCGCTAAGATCATCGTCCCGGTTGGGGCAGCCCAGCCCAGCGTCCAGGCCGATCTTGACCACCGGGCCCCCGAAGCTGCCTCTCAGCCAAGGGCCCAACAGGTTCAGGCGGCTGGCCAGGCGGCCGGCTTCCACGGGGCCTCTCCCTACTTGGGCTTGTCCAGGATCTTGGCGTCCTCAGCAATCACCCAGATGCGGTTATTGGTCTTGGGAATGGCCTGGCCCCGGCCGTAGTCGCGGCGCAGCTCCGGCTTGCGGCACAGCGCCCGGTAGATGGGCACCCCCTGGGGGCCGATGAACTCCAGGCAGACCAGGCGGCCGCCTTTGCCGTTGGGATGCACCTCGTAATCGATCAGCCAGGCCGGGTCCCACTTGATGTATTTGTCGCTCAGACCCGGGGGCCGGTTGCTGGCATGGCCGTCGGGCGGATAGGCCCCGCCGTGATCCTCGGCAAAACGCTCCAGGGCGTCCTCGATCATGCCGGCCCGCTCCAGGAACATCAGCACCGGCTGCGCCTCCCGCGGGGCGCGGTCCCGGATGGCCAGAAACAGACTCACCGCCAAGAGCAATATCAGGACCCACAGATCCCAACGCTTGAAAGCGGAGGGGCTGAGGGGGGCGGCAGTGGGCATGCGAACGACCTTTCCTTAGAGAGGTTCGAATATATCACAGCCGCCAAATCTTGTCCCCCGGGTTGTGGGCGTGCTATATCTTGGATACCAATTGCGGGAGATGATTTGCCATGAGCCCAGAGCCAGGCCCAGAAGCCCAGCTAATGTCCATCAAGCAAGTGGTTGAAGCCACCGGCATCCCGGCGGCCACCATCCGCTATTATGACCAGCAGTTCGAGGAATTCCTGCGGGTGCAACGCGGGGCCGGGCGGCGGCGCATGTTCAGCCCCGGGGCGGTGGAGCGTTTGCTGGAGGTGCGCCGGCTGCTCAAGGAGGAGAGCCTCAGCGTCCGGCAAGCGCGCAGGGTCTTGAGTGGAGGCGGCGCTGGCTTGACCGCTAGTGCGGGAGCCGGCGAGGTGGCCGCGCTCAAGGCCGAGGTGGAAGATCTCAAGCGCCAGGTGGCCGCCCTGGAGGAGCAGGTGACCCGCCTGCGCGACATCCAGAGCCGCACCCTGGCCCTGGTGGATGGCATGACCGGCTAACCAGTGCAAACCTTGGCAACAGCCCGGAGCCGCTCGGCCCCGGGTTTTTATTTGTGATTATTTGAGGAGCGTGGCACCGCAAGGCCGGGGCTCTTGCAAATACGGTGTGATGCTCCAGGCCTTGCCGTCGCTGACCAGCTTCAAGCAGCCGCTGGCCGCGGTGCCGTATATCCGGGCCCCGGCGGCCCGGGCCCGGGCCTTGACCCCGGGGCGCGGCAAGATGTAACGCCCGCCGCAACCGGCTGAGACCAGCACCAGCTGCGGCCGGAGGCGCTCCAAAAGAGACTCGCTGGCTGAACCCCGGGCGCCGTGGTGGGCGGCCACCAGCACCTGGCGCCCGCCGGCGGGCAGGCTGGGCGCCACCTGCCGCTCCACCTTGGGTCCGTTGTCACCGGGCAGCCAGAGCCAGGTGTGACCCAGACCGAAACCCAACCACAGCGAACGGTTGTTTTCGGAAAGCCGGCTCAAGTCCCGGCCGCGCCGGGGCCAGGCCAGGCGGACCTCGGCCCCGCCCATTTGCCGGCGGGCGGGCAGGCTGGCTGGGGTCAACAGGGGCACCCCCTCTTCCCGCGCCACGCTTTTTAGTTTGCCGTACCAGCCGCCCTGCACCGGCGAGCCGTTGCTCCATATCTGCTCTGGGCTGAACCAGCGGGCCACGAAAGGCAGGCCGCCGGTGTGGTCGGTGTCCGCGTGGGAGGCGGCCACCACGGCTACCTGGTTGAAGCCCTGCGACCAAAGAAAAGGGGCTATAACGCTGCGCCCGAAGTCAAAGTCCGTGCCCGGCCAGCCGCCGCCGTCGATCACCACCACCTGCCCCCGGGGCAGGCGAACCACCGCGGCCGAGCCCTGGCCCACGTCCAGGATCCAGGCGGTGAGTTTGCCGTCGGCAGCCGGCGGGGCGGCGTGCAGCGCTCCGGCGATCAAGGCCGCTACGGCCAGGCCCCCGGCCAGGGACCAGCGCCAGAAGCGCCGGAGCACCAGACCGGCCAGGGCGGCGGCGTAGATCAGGGCGGCGGCCAGGGGCCCGGGCCCGCCCAGATAAACCACCGCCCCGGGCAGTGCGGCCAGCCACGCGGCCAGGGAGCAAGCCGTCCCGGCGGGCCATTGGGCCAGGGCCAAAAGCCCTAGGCCACCCGCCGGCCAGACGAGCCCCAGGGCGGCGCCCATAAGAGCCAGGGGCAAAGTCATCATGGCCACCAGGGGGATCAGCACAGCGTTGGCGGGCAGTGACAAGAGCGGCAGTTGGTGAAAGCTCTGCACAGTCAGGGGCCACACCGCCAGGCCCACCACGGCGCTGACCGCCAGCCAGCCCAGCACTGCGCCGGGCACCCGGCCCCAGGGACTGAGGCGTTCGACCCAGCAGGCCAGGGGGCCGGCGGCCAGGAGGATGGAGGCCACGGCCACGAAAGAGAGCTGGAAGGACAGGGTCAAAGGGGCGTCGGGCCAGATCAGGCAGATGACCAGGGCGGCCAGGGCCAGGCCACCGGCCGGGCGGTAGGGCCGGTCCACCCAGAGGGCGGCCACCAGGCAGGCGATCATGATCAAGGCCCGGAGAGTGGGAGTGGAGCCTCCGGCTAAAGCGGCGTAGGCCGCCGCCGGCAGCAGCGCGCCCAGGGCGGCCAGCTTGGGCACCGGCCAGGCCAGGGCCAGCCGCGGCCAGGCGGCCAGCCCCAGGCGCAAGAGCAAAAAGCCCAACCCCCAGACCAGACCGATGTGCAGCCCGCTGATGGCCAGCAGATGGGCGGTGCCGGTGGCACCGAAGGCCTGGCGGGTGGTGTATTTCAACCCGCCGCGCTGTCCCAGGATCAGGGCACGCAAAAGCTCCCGGCCTTGCCCCGGGGGCAGCCGGTTGAGCAAGGCCCCCAGGCGGGCGCGGGCGCGCTCCACCACCAGGCGCGGCCAGGAAATGTAGCCCATCCCGATGATCTTCAAACCGGAGTGCCGGTTGGCATAGCTACGGGCCCGGATGCCCTTCCGGGCCAGATAGGCCTTGAAATCAAAGCCGCCCGGGTTGGCCATGTTGACCACCGGCTTGAGGTTGGCCTCAAAACGCACCCGGCTGCCCACCGGCGGCGACGGCAGGCCCCGGCCCAGGGTCAGGCTGAAGTTGCCGGTGGCAACACGGCCGTCCAGGCTCACCGCCTTGAGGACCAGGCGCTGGCTCCTGGTGCCGGGCTCCACCGCGCTGTACACGTCAGCCACGATGATGTGCTTGTTGCCGTCGGCCAAACGGCCCACGTTGTCCAGGGGCAGGACCGCGTTACGCTGGGCAGAGTACAGCCCGGCGCCCAGGAGCAGGCACAGCGCGGCCAGGAGCCAGGGGGAGAGGCCCCGCCCCTTGAGCCCGCTCCAGATCAGCCAGAGGCCCAGCGCCCCGACCCCTGCCAACAGCGGCCAGGCGGGCCAGGGCCCCAGCCAGTGGCCCAGGAGGATGCCGCTGATCAGGGCGGTGGCCGGGTATATCAGGGGATGTACACGCATTAGCCCACTCATTTCGCGAAGGCCGGACGCCCGGCTTCACCAGCCCGCCGCTGGCGGTGTTGCCGGCTGCGCTTCAA
>JANQFN010000222.1 GCA_028277825.1 Desulfarculaceae bacterium | reverse complement strand
ACGACCCGCTTTGCCCCCGGTGGCACACCGGTGGCAAGCGAGGGCCGCAGGCGTAGCTAAAGCTACGTCGAGGCCCAAGCGCAGCCAGCAACACCGTATGCCGGTGGCTGGCGCAGACGGACACACGGCCTTCATGAAATATGCGGGCTAACTCCCTTAACCATTTCTTCTTCCCGGCTGCCTTCTCAGTACTTGTAGCCCAGCTTTTTCAGGCGCCCCTTGGCCGCCCGGCCATACTTGCTTTTGGGCGAGAGTTGGTACACCTTGCGGTAGATATTGACCGCGTGACTGTGCTGGCCCCAGCGGTCCAGAGCGTAGGCCAAGTAGAAAAGGTTGACGTACTGCTCGGGCATCTGCTTGGCGGCCAGGTAGTGGGCCTGGGCCGCGTTTTTCCACTGACCCGTACGCCGGAAGGCGAAGCCGGCCACCACCAGGGAGGAATAGGTTTTGTCGCTGTATTTCATCCCTTGCTTGGCCTGCATCAGGGCCCGCTTGTTCTGCCGCTGCTTCAGATAGACCAGAGCCAGGCGGGAGTGGAACTGGCCCTCGGCCGGGTAGAGCGAGATGGCCCGGTGATACATGGAGATCGCGTTGTCGTAGCGCTGGGCCGAAACGTAGGCATTGCCCTTGTCCATGGCCGCGTACGCCGGGGCCCGCTTCTTTTGCAGGGCCACCGCCCGGTTGAAGGCCTTGACCTGGTAGGGCTGGTTGTACAGGCGGGGGTCAGCCTCCAGGGCCCGGCGCCGGGCCGCCGCGATTCGCTCGGAAGTCAGGGGGTGAGAGCTGAGCATGGCCTCCACGAAGCCGGGCTCTGACTTTTGCAGGGACCTGAGGATACCGAACATGTCGGTCATGGCGCGGGGGTTGTAGTTGTTCTGGGTCATGTAGATGAAGCCCAACTGGTCGGCCTGGCGCTCGTTGTCCCGCGAGTAGGAGAGCATCAGAAGCTTGCCGGCCACCCCGGCGGCGGCCACGCCCAAAGGCGCCCAGTCGCTGTCGCCCAGAGCCACGGCCAGGCCCAGCACCGCTATGGAGATCAGCATTCCCTGAGTATACCTTTGCACCGAGTGGCGGGCGGTGACGTGGCCGATCTCGTGACCCAGCACCGAGGCCAACTCGTCCTCGTTGTTCATCCTGACGATCATGCCCCGGGTGATCGAGATCTTGCCCCCGGGCAGGGCAAAGGCGTTGACCATGCTGGAGTTGACCACGTTGAACTCCCAGGGTATGCCCGGGCGGTGGCTGCTCGCGGCCAGGCGGTGACCTAACTTGCTGACATAGCTCTGGACATTGGGGTCGTTCGCGGGCAGGCCGTGGTTGAGCTGCGTGGTCTGGGGATAGTACTTGGCGCCCATGGCCAGTTCCTGGCTCTCGCTCATCAGCACCAGCTCGTCTTCGCCGGTGACCGGATTCTTGGCGCAGGCGGCCAATACCGCCAAGGTCAGGACGGCCAGACCCACGGCCAGCCAGGACAGCTTGTTTCGCATCAGATGTTTCACCGGCATGATAACCCCCCGTATATTGGTTTTCAGTGTAGCCCCAGCGGGGTGCGCCTGGCAAGCCGGCCCGGGTGGCTTTTGTTTGTAACCCCCAAAGCCCTCGGGTATAGTCAAGAATTAGAGTCAGGTGCTTAAGCGCCCTTTCTCGCCCCAGTCTCCTGTGAGGATTACAGCGTGGACGAAACCTATTACGCGGAACTGGCCGACGACCAACTGTTCGAACTCCTGTTCACCTGCGAAGACCGGCTGGAGCTGGCCGCCGCCCAGGAGATCGCCCGCCGTGACAGCCTGAGCGGCTATCTGGCCCAGGTGGTGATGGACAAACAGAGTTGGCTCATGGAGCTGCCCGACTGGTGGGCGGTGGTGCACGGGGTCTACATCCTGGGTTACCGCGGCGGCGAGGAAGCGGTGGTGCCCCTGGTGGCGGCCCTGCGCTGGTCCGACGCCTTTGACAGCGACTGGGTCACCGAGCTTTTACCCTCCATCTTCGGTCATCTGGGGGCGCCGGCCCTGCCCTGGCTCACCGCCCTGGCCCGGGACCCGGCCTCGGGCTGGTCGGTCAGGGACCTGGCCCTGAAGGGCCTGGCCGCCATCGGCCTCAAGCACCCCGAGACCAAGGAACACGCCTTCAAGATCATCGGCGAACGCTTCATGGACGAGGGCGAAGACCGCCTGCTCCGGCAGTTGGCCGGGCAGATTCTCTTGGACTTTTTGCACCAGGGCTACCGCATGGCTCTGATCAAGTTCGCCCGCGAGGAGTGGGCCTTCCGGGAGGCGGACTACCTCTACCCGGCCGGCCTGGATCCGGAAATGGTGGAACACGCCTTCCGCCAGGGCGAAACTCAGCTTTGGCACTACTCAGATGACTGGATGCGCTTTTACGACCCCGGCGAGACCCAGCGCCGCCAGAAACGCTGGTCCCGAGAGCGCCTGGCCGGCAGCCGACCGGGCAGCAGCGTCAAGCCCCCTGCCGGCGGAGGCCGGGTGCTGCCCCTGTGGCGCCACAAGGGGCCCGAAACCCCTCCGGAAGGCGGCCCCAAGGTCTGAGCCCGGCGCTGACGGCGAACCCAGGGAGCAAAACCATTTCCGAACATCCCCTGCAAAACAAGGCGGCCCTGATCACCGGCGCGGGCCGGGGCATTGGCAAGGCCCTGGCCTACCAGTTGGCCAAGCTGGGCGCTGACTTGATCCTCACCTCACGCAACTTAGACGCCCTGATGCGTTTGTCCGCCCAACTCAGGCGCCGCGAACTGTGCCGGGTGGTGGAGCACGCCTGCGACGTGGGTGAGATGGAATCGGTGGAAAAACTGGCCGCGGTCATCGAGCACAAATTCGGCCGCCTGGACATAGTGATAAATAACGCTGGAGTGGGCTATTCCGGAGTGCTGTTTGAAAGCGAAGCTGAAATGGTGGGCCGCATGCTGTTGACCAATCTTTACGGCCCCTACCTGGTCAGCCGGTTTTGTCTGCCCCTGGTGGCGGTAGGCGGCGGCGGCGTGGTAGTCAACATCGTCTCCCAGGCGGGCATCGAGGGCTCGCCCGGCTTTGCCATGTACTCGGCTACCAAGCAGGGATTGCAGACCTTTTCCGAGGCCCTGCGCCTGGAGATGGCCGAGCACAACATCCGGGTGCTCACCGTGAGTCCGGGCATGACCCGCACCTCTTTCTACGACCGCTTTCTGGCCGGCAAATGCCCGGCGCCCATGTCTTACAGCGACCTGATGGCCCCGGAAGAGGTGGCCGACTCCATCGCCCGGGCCCTGCTGGACCCCGACCACGGGGCCTGTCCCGAGATCACCGTGCGCACCGACGGGCCATTGCAGTAGATTTACCTGGTTTTTCAATGGGGTGATATGACCGCGCCACAAGCACGCTTTAGCAAAAAAGCCGCCCTGCTCACCGGCGCCGGCTCGGGCATCGGCAAGGCCCTGGCCCTGATCCTGGCCGCCGAGGGCGCGGACCTGGTGCTGGCCGCGCGCAGCCGGGACCAGCTTGAACAGGTAGCCGGCGCTGCCCGGGAAGTGGGCGCGGACAAGGTCCTGGCCCAGCCCACCGACGTGGGCGACGCCGCGGCGGTTGAAGACCTGGCCCGGGCCGCGCAAGAGGCCTTTGGCGGCCTGGACATCCTGGTCAACTGCGCGGGCCTGGGCTACGCCGACCTGGTACTGGAGGGCGACACGGCCGAGGCAGAGGAGATGATACGGGTCAACCTTTGGGGCCTCTACCTGGTCACCCGCCATTGCCTGCCCCTGATCATTGCCCGCGGCGGCGGCGACGTGGTCAACTTTGCCTCCATCGCCGGCCTGTTGCCCTCCCCGGGCTACGCGGTGTACGCGGCCACCAAGTATGGGGTGCGCGGCTTTTCCGAGTCGCTGCGCTAGGAGGTGCGCGAGCAGGGGGTCAGAGTGATGACGGTGCACCCGGGCATGACCCAGACCGCCTTTTTCAACCGCTTCGGCGGGGGCCGACATCCCCTAGCCGGGGAGCGGGAGTTGATGCCGCCGGAGCATGTGGCAACTGCGGTGGTGGCAGCGTTGGCCCTGCCGCCGGAAAGCATGGTGGGGGAGTTGACCATCAGGCCCACCTGGCAGGAGAGGTAGGCGGGGCTACACGATGAGAAGTAATGAACAACCCCGCCGCAAGCAGTGGGGTATCAAGAGGATAATTTCAACTTTATAATGCGGCAAGCCCCGGGTTTTTTTATCAGCGAAAATTGTCAACCTTATGGCCAACAGCCTTCAAGGAAAAATTCTATTAAGTATTGTTTTTCTATCGGCATTGCGTAACGAACGTTCCCGCATTTCCCTTTTCCGTGACCCAAGTTCAAGGCTATCGATGTAGATGTGTTTTAATCTGTCCGCACCGGGTTCGTCAGCCAGAATCATGGCATAAACAAAATCTAAACCAGTTGTTTTTTTTTTGGCATCTGTAGTCCTGAACGACTAATTTATAGCAGTTCATGTATTCACGTCTAGGAAAGTTTACGCGTTCCTTGAGCATACAGACATACATTTGTACGACAAGATTAGAAGGCCTAATTGCAATAAAGCGTTGATAAAGATCAAGAGCTTCATGGTAGCGTTTTTGTTGTGCATAAAGGCTGGCTAGGTTATGCAGTACACTTGGATCGTCTGGCTTGATTGATAATGCTTTCTTGTAAAGCTGCTCAGCCATCCTATCGCCTTTTTCTTCATCAAAATTCTCCAATCGTGCCATGCCGGCTCGAAATTCCAAGCAGCGTACGTCGTTTTGCATGGATTCCTGAGCGCATTTCTTTTTTTGTTTGTCAAAATATGAGTGTTGAGCTTCTACCAGCGAGGGGGTAGCAAGAAAGCACAAAATGAAAATGAGCAGTAAATGACGCCAGCATTTTACTTGGTCAAAGGATAACCTGTTAACATTGATTAATGACAATATGTCCCCCCGGGTATTCATATTTATCTACATAGTAAGTAATCACCAACATGTCTGTCAACCAGACAAAATAATGTCTTAGAAAAGCATTAGTCATTTTACTTCAACAACCTCGATTGGTACATTCCTTCTAGCTACTTTTGACCATCCTTTACCTCCTGCAAGCGTGTATGCATAACCAGTTTTTATTTTCAATTCGTATTCAATGGATTTGCTGGCAGGTTCCAGGTTAAAGTGAGCACCTCCCATGCGAATATTCCGCCCTGGATAAAGTGAATCCATTCGTATGCCTGGATCGAGTCCTTTACTATCTACTACGTTCCCATATTTTAACAGACTAACAGTCATATAAAAATAAGGAGTGACTCCCTCATCCTTGGATTCCGTATAAGCCTCCGCAAAAATTTTTAATTTATTATTTGAAATGAATATCGACCCCCAAATTTCATAATCACCCTTTCTGAATACGCCAGCTTTCGGGATATTAGTATCCTGTTTTATATAAAAATCATGCTTCCGCTTATAGGTGTATTTCTTAAAATCTGCTTTTCCCTTCAGTTCTTTACAAATCGCCTCTCGTTCTGCTGTGCTATAAAGCCTCTGATCAGTATTCCAATAAAACTTCTTTTTAAGCCTTTCCTCCAGAGCATCTATCATCTCATGGCAATCCAGATTTCCATCTTTATCACGATATACCTGGGCCTTGATTCTCTCTCCCGTTTCGCGCAAGGTCAAATCCACCGTGGCTGATACACCGGCCCCGGCGCCATATGATACCGAAACCTCGAAATGATCCAACAGATCCGCACCCAGCTTTTGAACGTATGACTGGGCCATGTAGTCCCGCACCAGGGCATAGAAATCCGGCTTCATACGCGCGGCCCGGGCAAAGTCCAGCCTGAGGCCCATCTCCCTGATTGCCCCAGCCTCAATGTCGGCCCAGCAGCGGTCAGCGTCCCATTTGCCGTCACCGCGAAAGGTAACGGGTACGTCGAATTGGCAGGATCTTTTTTCAGGTAACAGTATTACGCCTTGTCCCCAATCGGTTTCCAGCAATTCTGATATATCGATAGTCAGCATGTCTTCTTTCCTTTGCTCCCAGACAAAATCATCCTGCCCGAAACCCTACCCCCGCTCCCGCGCGCCGGGCAAAGGAGCCACCGCACAAAAACACCTCCGCCCAGTCAAATAAAAACCCGTAACCATGCAAGGACTGCCTACCTAACCGCTGAGCCTAGCGAAGGCCACGCGCCATTTGACAGCATGGCCGGCCTGATGGTATCTTTAGCCATTGCTCGTTCTTTTGTTTTGTCAATAATAACGAGCCCTTAACCAAATCAACCCCCTTTGGGAGGCCGACCTTGAGCTACCTGGTCCTGGCCCGCAAGCACCGCCCCGCCGTGTTCGAGGAAGTGGTGGGGCAGCAGCACGTGACCAAGACCCTGGCCGGGGCCCTGGCCTCGGGCCGCCTGGCCCATGCCTTTTGCTTCACCGGCCCCCGCGGGGTGGGCAAGACCACCGTGGCCCGCATCCTGGCCAAGGCGCTCAACTGCGAACAGGGACCCACGCCCGAGCCCTGCGGGGTCTGCGTGCACTGCGTGGAGATCAACGAGGGCCGGGCGGTGGACGTGCAGGAGATCGACGCCGCCTCCAACTCCCGGGTGGAAGACGTGCGCGAGCTTCGGGAAGTCATCCGCTACCACCCCCAGTCGGCGCGCTACCGGGTCACCATCCTGGATGAGGTGCACATGCTCTCCAAGGCGGCCTTCAACGCGCTGCTCAAGACCTTGGAAGAGCCGCCGGAGCACGCGGTGTTCATCCTGGCCACCACCGACGTGCACAAGGTGCCGCTGACCATCCTCAGCCGCTGCCAGCGCTATGACTTCGCCCGGCTGGCGCCCAAGCTGTTGGTGGAGCATTTGCAGCAGGTTTTGGCGGTGGAGGGGCTCAGCCTGCCGGCCGAAAGCCTGGCCCTGATGGCCCGGGAGGCCGACGGCAGCGTGCGCGACGCCCTGAGCCTGTTGGACCAGGTGCTGTCCGCCGGGCGGGATGCCATGACCCACGCCGAGGTGGTGGAGCTGCTGGGCCTGGTGGACCGCGAGTTGGTGGTGGCCAGCGCCTCGGCGGTGCTGGCCGGCGACGCCGGGGAGGTGCTGGACCTGGTGAGCCAGGTGTACGCCGCCGGCGGGGAGATGCAGGCCTTTTACGCCGCTCTGCAGGAGCACTTCCGCAACCTGGCCGCGGCCAAGGCCGCGCCCGAGGGCAGCGACCTGTTCGGTCTCACCGCCGAGGAGCTGGCCGTGCTGCGTGAACAGACCGGTGAACACAGCGCGGAAACCCTGCACGAGATCTTCGATCACCTGGCGGCCAGCGAAGACCTGTTCCGCCGGGCCAGCCAGCCCCGCCTGATCATGGAGATGACCCTTTTGAAACTGACCCAGGTCAAGCCGGTATTGAGCCTGGCCGAGATCATCGCCGGGCTGGAGCGGACCGGCGGCGAGGCCCCGGCGCCAACACCGCGGCCGGCCAACCCGGCACCGGCACCGGCTGCCGAAGCGCCAGCCGAGCCTGCGCCCAAAGCGGCGCCCCCGCCGCCTCCGGCCGAGCCCCCACCGCCGCCGCCCCCGGAGGAACCCGCCGGCCAAGCCGCTGGCAACGCCGAAACCACGCTCAAGGAACTGGTGCGCTACGCCGAGCGGGCTCAGCCGGCCCTGGCCTCCTATCTGGGCCGGGCCCAGGCTACCCTGGAGGGCAAGGACCTCAGTGTGATCCTGCCCAGCGGCTCTTTGGCCGCCTCCTACGCCACCCTGGAAAACCAAAAGCTTCTGGAGCAGATGGCGGGCGAGTTGTGGGGCGCGGGATTTACGGTGCACCTGGCGGCCAATGGCGATGTGCAGCCACCGCCGGATCACCAGGCCAAGGCCGAGGCCCAGGCCGCGGCGGCGGCAGAGTTGGCCGATCATCCCGCGGTGCGCCAGGCCAGCGAAATTTTCGAGGCCGAAGTGGTGGCCCTGGACCCGGAGGCCAACGAAACCGAATAGAATCATCTAAGCTGAATACAAACATGGAGACAGCGATATGAAAGGTGGCATGGGCAACCTGATGAAGCAGGCCCAGAAGATGCAGGCCGAAATGCTCCGCATGCAGGAGGAACTGGGCGCCCGCGAGGTGAGTGCCGCCGCCGGCGGCGGCATGGTGGAGGCCATAGTCAACGGCAAGGGCGAGCTTTTGCGCCTCAAGCTGGAGCCCGAGGTGGTGGACCCGGAGGACATCGAGATGCTCTCCGACCTGGTGGTGGCCGCGGTGGCCGAGGCCCAGCGCCGCGCCCAGGAGATGATGCAGCAGGAGATGAGCAAGCTCACCGGCGGCATGAACATCCCCGGGCTTACTTAGAACTAACCGTGTATCCCAAGCCCGTACAGGCCCTGATCCAGGCGCTGAGCCGGCTGCCCGGCATCGGCAACAAAACCGCCGAGCGCCTGGCCCTGCACCTGGTGCGCGCTCCGGCCGGTGAGGTGCAGGCCCTGGCCCGGGCAGTGGCCGGCCTGGGCCAGGCCCGGACCTGTTCGGTGTGCTACAACCTAACCGAGCGCGACCCCTGCCCCATCTGCGCCGACCCGGCCCGGGAGCGCTCGGTCCTCTGCGTGGTGGAGACCCCGGCCGACCTGGCTGCCCTGGAGGCCGCCGGCTCCTTCCGCGGCCGGTACCACGTGCTCGCCGGCGCCCTGGCCCCCCTGGACGGGGTGGGCCCCGATGACCTGCGCCTGGGCCAACTCCTGGCCCGGCTTAAAAAGGGCGGGGTCAGCGAAGTAATCATCGCCACCAACCCCACGGTGGAAGGCGAGGCCACCGCCGATCTTTTGGCCAAGAGCCTGGAAGGCGCGGGCGTGACCATCACCCGCCTGGGCTACGGGGTGCCGGTGGGCGGCGATTTGAAGTACATGGACGGCCTCACCCTGAGCCGCTCCCTGGAGGCCCGTCGCAAGCTGGATTGACGCGGCCCGGGCCAAAAAGATTTCCCAGAAAATAAGAGGTTTTGAAACAATAGAATACGCTGGCGTCGACATATGCAGGGCCAGCCCCCTGGCGGCGGAGAGCTGACCGGCTGCCGTATTGCCGGCCGGAAAGGCTGAATCCGGTGTGTCTCGGGAGTGGGCAAAGACACGTTGGGGTTTTCAAGCAAGATCGCAAGCGGTGAACCACACTCCTGGCGGTTGATCTTATTCTCCTTACCAACCTCTTAATCTTTTCCGCAAAAGCCAAACCGGCGGTGCCTGCCCGCCGGTCTTCAGACTGACTGCCTATTCTTCGGCCTTGTTTTTCCTTAATCCGCGTTGGCCGCCAATTGTTGCCGGATAAAGGCGGCCACCTCCTCCTTGGGCCGGTACACCCCATAATGACCTTCGGCCAAGACATCTGCCTTCAAACCCAACAGGCGCTGCATG
>JANQFN010000210.1 GCA_028277825.1 Desulfarculaceae bacterium | reverse complement strand
GGACTACGCCACGGTGCGCGCCCCCATCAGCGGGGTGGTCTCAGCGGTGTCCACCCAGGAGGGCGAGACCGTGGCCGCCAGCCTGAATGCGCCCACCTTCATCACCATCGTGGACCTGTCCCGTTTGCAGGTGGATGACTATGTGGATGAGACCGACATCGGCCTGGTCAAGGTAGGCCAAAACGCCACCTTCACCGTGGACGCCTATCCCAGGAAAACCTTCCGGGGCCGGGTGCAGGCCATCCACCCCTCGGCCCATATCATGGACGACGTGGTTTACTACAACGTGGTCATCGAGATACTGGGCGACTACATGCAACTGCTCAAGCCGGAGATGACCGCCACGGTGAACATCGTCACCGGCAAGCGCGAAAACGTGCTCACCGTCCCGGCCGAGGCGGTGCGCCGCAAGGGTGGCCGCGGCCGGGTATATGTCAAGCAAGAGGGCAAGGTGGAATCCCAGCCGGTGTCCCTGGGCTGGAGCGAGGGCGGCCGAGTGGAGGTGAAAGACGGCCTAAAGGAGGGTCAGGTGGTAATCGTGCCCCAAGCCAGGGCCGGCGGCGGCCGCGGCGGCGGGCATTAAGCGGTTCATTGCCTGGCGCAGAAGAAAAAGAGCGGGCAAGGAAAAGAATTTTGCGACTCAGGCGGTTTGCGGCTTAAGTGAGCGTCACGATCTAAACTTGAGGAGCTTGGGACCCTATTATCTCCTGCCCAGGCAGTTGGACTTTGGCAGCATTCTCCACCCAGGATTGGCATCCGGCCGCGCCTATCACCGGCCATGGCAAGGGAAAGCCTGACAGCACAATGGTTCGACACCGCCAATCCTTCTTCTTTTTTAATGACCTCTTTTTCTCACTTTGTACCACCGCCAATTACCAGCACCATCTTTGATCGCTAAGACGGACGCGCTTTGATTCATTTGGACGACATCACCAAGACCTACCACACCGGCAAGGTGGACACCGAGGTGCTGCTGGGCGTGGACCTGGAGGTCGCGGCCGGTGAGTTCCTGGCCATCATGGGCCCCTCCGGTTCGGGCAAGTCCACCCTGCTGCACATTCTGGGCCTGTTGGACCGGGCCAGCGGCGGCCGCTACACCCTGGCCGGCCAGGAGGTCTCCGGCCTGTCCGACGCCGAGCTGGCTAATTTACGGAACACCCTCCTGGGCTTTGTCTTCCAGGCCTTTCACCTGTTGCCCTTCGCCACCGCCCTGGCCAACGTGCTGCTGCCCTTCACCTATGCCTCGGACTACCCCGACGACGCCCAAGAAATGGCCCGCCGCGCCCTGGCCCAGGTGGGACTGGAGCATCGGCTGCACCACCGGCCCGGCGAGATGTCCGGCGGCGAGTGCCAGCGGGTGGCCCTGGCCCGGGCTTTAGTGTCTGAGCCGGAGGTGATCCTGGCAGATGAGCCCACCGGCAACCTGGACCTCCGTTCCTCCCTGGAGGTGATGAGCATACTGCAGCGCCTCAACGAAGAGGGCAAGACCATCGTGCTGGTCACCCACGACGCCCAGATCGGCAACATGTGCCGCCGGCTGCTCAAACTCAACTACGGCCGCATCGACTCCGATGAACCGGTTGAACATCGTGAACTGGCCGCCGAACTGCTGGCCGGCTTGCCTGAGGACGGCCGGTGAGCCTGCCCTTGCGGTTGCTGCGCGCCTCCCTGGCCTCGCTGTGGGCGTTTAAGTCCTACGCCCTACTCATGATGATCGGCCTGATCATCGGCATCGCCTCACTCACCGTGATCCAGGAGATCGGCCACGGCGCCCGGGTGCGGGTGCAGGGCATCATGGAGAGCTTCGGCTTCGGGGCTGATGCCTTTTACATTTCCGCCGGCGGCGGCCGCCTGGGTCGGCGCCACGGCCTCAAGCGCACCATCAACCTGACCCCGCAAGACGTAGAGGAGATCCGCCGCCTGGAGGGCGTGGCCATGGTGGTGCCCCACAAGGGCGTGGCCCGCACCAAGATCAGCGCCGGCGGCAAGCACATGACCAGCCGTTTGATGGGGGTCACCCCCAACTGGGTGACCATCAGGAATCTGGGCCTGAGCCAGGGCCGCTTCATCACCCAGGAGGACGAGGACCGCCGGGCCCGGGTGGCGGTGCTGGGCGCCACCCCGGTGCGCGAACTGTTCGGCGGCAAATCGCCATTGGGCAAACGCATCCGCATCGGCAACACCCCGTTCTTGGTAGTGGGGGTGCTCCAGCCCCTGGGCGGCAGCCGGCGGGGCCGCGACCGCGACGACCGGGTCATGGTGCCCCTGGCCACGGCGGTCAAGCGCCTGTCTCGCAGCGACAACTACAGCGGCATGCGGGTGAATCTGAGTGATCCCGACCAGCGCGAGCAAGTGGTCCAGGAGACCACCCAGTTGTTGCGCCGCCTGCACAAGCTGCCCGAGGGCGTGCCCGATGATTTCTTGATCGTCACCCCGGATGAACTGTTGGACCTGATCACCCGCCAGAGCCGGGCCATGGTGGCCATGCTCAGCTTCATCAGCGCGGTGAGTTTGTTCGTCTCGGGCATCGTGATCATGAACATCATGCTGGTGGCGGTGAGCGAGCGTTCCTATGAGATCGGGGTGCGCCGCGCGGTGGGGGCCCGGCGCCGCGACATCCTGGGCCAGATCCTGATGGAGTCCACCCTGGTGGCCCTGGCCGGCGGGCTCTGCGGCTTGGGGCTGGGCTTCGTCCTTTCCTGGCTGGCCACCCTGCTTTTGGAGGTGCCCACCGCCTTCAGCCCCCTGGGTTTTGCCTGGGCAGTGGGCTTCAGCGCGGCCGTGGGCCTGGTCTTCGGCCTGGCCCCGGCCAAAAAGGCGGCTGGGCTGACCCCGGTGGAGGCGCTCCGGTGAGGGGCGGACGCCTGAGCCGGCTCCTGGCCACCTCGGCCCGGGGGGTGTCCGAGCACCGTCTGCGCTCCTTCCTGGCCGCCCTGGGCCTGCTGGTTGGGGTGGCCGCGGTGGTGATCATGGTGGCCGTGGGCCAAGGCTACCGCAACCGGGTGGTGGAGCAGATCACCGCCATGGGCACCAACCTGATCACGGTGCGCGCGGCCAAACGGGGCT
>JANQFN010000174.1 GCA_028277825.1 Desulfarculaceae bacterium | reverse complement strand
TTTTTGGTCATCGGCGAGCTGATGCCCAAGGGCGCGGACCCCAGCGGCCAGGACCTGGACGACCGACTCTACATACCGCTCAAGACCGCCCAGTCGCGGCTCATGGGCGGCGTGCGCCACGTGGGCCTGATCGTGGTGCGCGCGGCTGACGAAGATGCCATGCTGCCCCTGTCCCAGGCCATCTCCAGCCTCTTGCGCCAGCGCCACCGCCTCAAGCCGGGCCAGCCGGACGACTTTCGTTTGCAGACCCAGCTGGAGGCCATTGAAAAGCGGGACGAATCCAGTCGGCTGTTCTCCCTGGTGATCACCGGCGTGGCCGCCATCAGCCTCCTGGTGGCCGGGGTGGGCATCATGGCGGTGATGCTGATCGCGGTGCGCGAGCGCACTCATGAGATAGGGGTGCGGCGGGCGGTGGGCGCCCGGCGCCGAGACGTGCTGGTGCAGTTTTTGGCCGAGGCCCTGTTCCTGGGCCTGGCCGGCGGGGGCGGCGGCGCCGCCCTGGGCTTGGGCCTGTCCCTGGTTCTGCGCCACTTCGGCACCCTGTCCTTTGACCTGCCTTGGCCCCAGGCCATGGCCGCGGTGTCCCTCAGCCTGGCCATCGCCCTGGGCTTTGGCCTGGCTCCGGCCAGAAAAGCGGCCAATCTCACACCAGTGGATGCCTTGCGGGAGTGAAGAAGCTATTCGGGGGAGGGGCTTTTTAAAAAAAGTCCCTCCCCCGAACCCTCTCCCCAAAAACTTCTCGTGATATTGACGCACTCGCTAAGCCAAAAGGCTGCGCAAGCGCGCCAGTATCATGGTCGCTAAATTCAGGTGATTCAAATTAAAAGTATAAAACAGGTTTTCCTGGCAAGCCTTCTATAAATGCTTTTAATCAAAATATTTCGCAAATCATGGAGCGCCGGAGGCGGACCTTGATTCGCGAAATATTTGTGAAAGTTTTTTGAAGCGGGTCTGGGGGAAACTTTTTTGCAAAAAAGTTTCCCCCGGATTTTTATTTGTGAACTGGCTTCCCAGACCGCAGCCGCGGTTTCCGGTAAGGAGTTATTCAAGTCTGCCTGTAAGTGCTTCGGAATTCCTGTACTGCCGAAGCGGCAAACACTTCGCTAAGCTGGGAGGCGAAACATGGCGTCAAGGCCGGTGATAAAGGTGGTAGGATACAAGTGGCTGAGCAGCCGGCCGCACAGCGCCTGTAAGAAATGCGCCGGCCTGCACAACCAGGAGTTCTATTATCATCCCAAGGGGGGACAAAATTCCGTTGCCGACATGCCCGACCCGCCGCTGCATCCCAACTGCCGCTGCCATATTCAGGACATCACCAGGACCAGCGTGGAATTGAGTGAGCAGGAGGAGGACCAATCCTATGTGGAAGGCGGCTTCGAAGCACTAGGCGGTCGCTGGACCAATAACGGTAGAGGTCTCAGCGATGGACCGGTGTATGAAAAATGGTGCGGCCAGTATTGGAGCGGAGGCCGCGACACCAGGGATCCAGATGCGATTGGCCCGCGAGACATCACCCCATCCGACGAACTGGACAGAGCGTGCCGAAAACATGACAACTGCTACGACATGTTTGAAGAGGATTATTGTGACCGCAGGCTGGTAAGAGATTTGGAGTCTTTGTCAGATAACCCAAATGGGTGGCGCCATCCCCCAGGTGAAAAAAATGCTGAAAAGGCAGAAGAGTTTAGAAAGTGGGCCATTAGATGGTTTAAGTGGCAAATTCATCGCACGCAAAATAAGCGACGAGCTTTTCAAGAGGAACTGCCCATATCTCCTTAAGAGGTAATCAAATGAGGAGAAATTTAGACATTATTTTGGGATTGATCGCCTGCGCCATAGGTCTCTTTACTTTCGCAACTCTCGTTTATCTCGACTACCCATATAGGGATGAATGGATGATGTGGATCGCACCCAGCCTTTGGCTGGTCTGCGTTATTGCCATGTACATATTCAGAAAAAGAAACCCCTGGTGGCTTATCTGGGTCTGGCTTTCGTTTCCCGGGGCCTTTGTCGTTTGGTGTATGCTCGCTATTTTCATCATGGGCCAGGACAGCTAGCCACCATGACCAGTAGCTACCAATCAAACTCCAGCCTCTGAGGAGCAAGCCACATGCAACCCACGTCCAACGACCTCGGCGCCTTCATCGACCATATGATCTCCGAATCCCTGCTGGCCCAGACCTACCGCTTCACGGGCCGCTGGGAACCCAGGGTCAGCGGCATCCTGAGCAACGCGGCCGACGCCGCCCTGCACCGGCTGCGGCCCTTGCTGGAGAGCCGACTGGCCGGGGATGAAAGTCCCATCACGGGCGAGGCCATCGCCGGCCTGGTAGGCGGCATTGCCGATACCCAGCGTGAACGGGCCCAGGAGATGCTGATAAAGATGGTGGCTTACGAAGTTAACGAGATGTTGGAAGTGCTCACCATGAACGGCCTGGCCGGGGAGATGGAGCGTCTGGATCTGGACGATCCGGCGGACCGGGAAGTTGCCCGGCGCCTGTCGGGCAGCCGCACCCTGACCCAGCCCATGGCCGACCGCACCCTGGAGTTCATCCAAGGCGTGGGGTTGATTTTCCGGACCGCTGAAAAGCCGGATCAACAGGCAAACTATTTGCGGAAATCCCTGGAGCGGGCCGCTGGTTTGTATCGCAACCAGCTGAAGACCATCGCCCGCACCACGGTGCACGCGGTGGCCAACCGCGCCAAACGGGCGGTTAGCGAGGCTTTGAGTTGATTATCCCCCCGGCGGTATTTATTCCTCGAACCCGCTGCCGCAGTAGGGGCAGAAGTTGAAGCCGGTGTCGTGGATGCCCTCGCCGCAGGCCGAGCAGCGGGTGATCATTTCGTTGGCGCAAAAGGGGCAATAGATGAAGCTGGCGCACTGGTCGCGGGCCTCGCTGGTCAGTTCCTGCCACTGTTCGGCGCAGTCGTGTTCCTGACAGACCTTTTCCTTGTGAGCTTTGTTTTCCATGTCTATTCTCCGGGGCCTTCCTGGGGGACCCTGATGGTGAGGTCTCTGAGCATTTCGATGGAGGCCTTGGCTTCGGCTTCATCCACCCGGTGCAGGGCGAAGCCGGCGTGGGTGATGATGTAATCGCCCAGCTTCAAGTCCGGCACCATGAGGGTGGAAACCATGCGGTGCACCCCGCCCACCTCCACGGTGGCCATGTCGTTTTCCAGCTTGATGATCTTAGCGGGAATGGCCAAACACATTGGTGATCTTCTCCGGATTGGCCTTGGCCGTGGCGCTTACGCCCAGCTCGGCAAGTTCCTTGAGGGTCAACTCTATCAGCGGCTCCACCGCCTTTTCCACCGCCTCGGTCAGCTCCAGGCCCCAGTTGTCGATGTCGGAAAACTCCACGCCCAAAATCAGCACCGGCGGGGGATCGCCCATCAGGGGCAACAGAGCCATGGTCTCCATGAGGTCGATCTGGTGCATGGAGTCCTTGTACTGGATGTGCTCGGGCTTGGCGTCCCAGGTGAAGCGGTAGATGGTGCCCGGCTCATCCCCGCCGTTGACCGCGTCCAAGACGATGACTTGGTCGGCCTCCATCATGGTGCCGGTTAAAGACAGGCCCAACACGCCGCCGTCCACCAGCTTGACGTTGTCGGGAAAGTCGTAGCGGGCTATGAGTTCATGCACCACGCGCACGCCCAGACCCTCGTCGGTGAGGAGCACGTTGCCCACGCCCAGCACCAGGATTTGTTGATCAGTCTCGGTTGCCATATAAGGCTCGAAGTATAGCAGAAATGAAGCGGGGCGGCGAGAAAACCCGCCGCCCCGTTTGGTTGTGGGTTGCCTAGTTTAACAGACCTTGAACTTGCGTACCTCGTTGGAATCCGGATCGATCACGTGCACGCCGCAGGCGATGCAGGGATCGAAGGAGTGCACGGTGCGGATGATCTCCAGCGGGGCCTTGGGATCGGCCACCGGGGTGCCGATGAGGGCCTCTTCCACCGGTCCCACCTGGCCTTTGGCGTCGCGGGGACCCAGGTTCCAGGTGGAGGGGACCACCAACTGGTAGTTCTCGATCTTGTTGTCCTTGTCCTGGCTGATCCAGTGGCCCAGGGCGCCGCGGGGCACGTCGATCAGGCCGAAGCCGCTGGCCTCGCCGGGCCATTCCCACTCGGCCGCGGTCTCCAGCTTGCCGGCCTTGATGGCCACGATGGCCTCGGTGACCCAGGTGGCCATGGTGTCGGCGATCACCTTGGTCTCGATGGCGCGGGCGGCGGTGCGGCCCAGGGTGCTGAACAGGGCGCTGGCGGGCACGTTGAGGTGCTTGAGCACCGCGTCCACCAGGGTCTTGACCTGGGGTTGGCCCTTGCCGTAGGCGATCAGCATGTGGGCCAGGGGACCCACCTCCATGGGCTTGCCCTGGTAGCGCGGGGCCTTGAACCAGGAGTACTTGCCCTCATAATCATAAGCCGGGTCGCCCAGAGGCTGGGTAACGCCCTTGGCCGGGTTCAGGGCCGGGCCGTTTTTGTACCAGGCGCGCTTGACTTCCTCGGTGATCAGGTCGGGGTTGACCATGTCCACCTTGCCCAGGTTGCGGTTCATGATCACGCCGCCGGGCAGGAACATCTTCTCGTCCTTGTAGCGGCCCGCGTTCATGGGGAAGTTGCCGTAGGCCAGGAAGTTGGTACAGCCGCCGATGTTGCGGGCGCCCCAGTCCTTGTAGAAGCTGGCCACGGCCAATACGTCGGGGATGTAGACGTTGTCGATGAACGCCTGCATCTCCTTGAGGTAGTAGAGGAACTCGGCCAGGCGGTCCACATCCACCAGGTCCTTGGCGCAGGTCACGCCACCGGTGACATAAGTCTGGATGTGGGGGTTCTTGCCGCCGAACAGGGCCATCATGCGCGCGGCTTTTACCTGCAGACGCAAAAGCATCAGGTAGTGGGCCACGGCCATCAGGTTGGCCTCGGGCGGCAACCGGTAGTCCGGGTGGCCCCAGTAGCCGTTGGCAAAGGGGCCCAACTGGCCGCTGGCCACGAAGGTCTTCAGCTTGTCTTGCACGGCCTTGAAGTCCTGGGCGCCGCTGTCGGGGTAGTCGCTCAGGCTGTTGGCCAGGGCCGCGGTCTTTTTGGGGTCGGCCTTCAGGGCGCTGACCACGTCCACCCAGTCCAGGGCGGACAGTACGTAGAAGTGCACGGGGTGATCGTGCAGATACTGGGCGCCGTGCACCAGGTTACGGGCAATGCGCGCCAGCGGGGGAATCTTGACCCGCACGGCGTCGTCCAAGGCCCTGATGGAAGCCAGGGCGTGCACCTCGGTGCACACGCCGCAGGCGCGCTGGGTGATCCAGGGCGCGTCGCGGGGATCGCGGCCCTGCAGGATAATCTCCAAGCCGCGGAACAGTTGCGCGGAGCTCCACGCGTTGGTTACTTTGCCACCCTCTATCTCCACATCGATACGCAGATGCCCCTCGATGCGGGTAATGGGATCGATGGTGTATTTAGCCATCTCCTTGGTCCTCCTTCATCGAGCTATTGTGTCCTCACCTTAACCTTCAACGCCCGGACTATATGGGCTCATAGAAGGGGGACTGGGTGTCCCAGAAATTAGGCTCGGAGCAGCCAATACAGGGAGCGCCTGCACCGATGGGCCAGTTGGTGCCGTCATTAAACTTGACGGTGGAGCAGTTGTTAAAGGTGTTGGGGCCCTTGCAGCCCATCTCAAAGAGACAGTAGCCCTTGAACGCGCCGGCGTCGCCAAACTTCTTGACGAACTCCTCGTTCTCGTAGTGGGCCCGGCGGGGACACTTGTCGTGGATGGTGGCGCCGTAGGCGAACAGCGGACGGCCGTTCTCGTCCAGGGCGGGCAGCTTGCCCAACAGCAGGAAGTGCACCACCGTGGCTACCATGTTGACGGGGTTGGGCGGACAACCGGCGATGTTCACGGTCTTGGTGCCGGTGGCCGCGCTAACGCTTTTGGCCTCGGTGGGGTTGGGCGAGGCGGCCTGTACGCCGCCGAAGCAGGCGCATTGACCCACGCAGATGGTGGCCAGGGCCGAGGCGGTGGCCTTTTTGGCGGTGGAAAGCATGGTGTGCCCGGCGACTTTGCCATAGACGCCGTTGTTTTTGGTGGGCACGCCGCCCTCGCACACCAGGATGTACTTGCCCTTGTACTTCTTCATGGCGTCGTTTAAGGACTTCTCGGCGTTGTGACCCGAAGGCGCCATGATGGTCTCATGGTAGGCCACGTTCAAGACGTCCAGAACGATCTGGTCGATCCAAGGATAGGTGGTGCGGATGAAAGCCTCGCTACAGCCGGTGCACTCGGCGAAGTGCAGCCAGATAACGGTAGGACGCTGTTTCACCGCCATGGCTTCCGCTACCTTTGGTATCATGCTGGGGGCAAAGCCCAGCACCGAAGTAACCACCGTGGCAAGCTTGATGAATTCGCGGCGGTCTACCCCTTTCGCCTCAATAGTTTCTAAAACCTCAGACTTAAGCTCCATGTGAATCTACCTCCTTGTCTCCCTTCCTCCCAGATTAGGGAAACAATGTTGCGAACAGGTTTTGTCAGTTCGCTCCCACCGCGTTTAACACTTGTTTAGCCCCCTTCGCCGTTGGGTGCTAAGGTTCGCACGCGGCATTTTTTTCGGAATTGATTACCCGCTTTTTGGAACCTAGCTTGTGCCTAAGTGCCTAGACAGCGGGAATTCCTTGGATATTCTGCAATTTTTATTGCCCAGGGGTCAAATAGGTATTACCAATATCTCATTATTGTACCCCTGTATATCATACTATTTTAGTAGGTGTTTCCGGCGCGGAGGCAGCGGCCTTTACACCTCAAGCCGCTGCTTTTATACTTTGTGACGTTTCCAGAGGAGATAATTCACAGGCATGTCCCTTCCCGCATCGCCAGTTCCCAGCCCCTCGCCGGGCTATCCTTTGGCCGCCATTGCCGGCCAACCAGCCATGAAAACCGGGCTGTTGCTCCTGGCGGTGGACCTTGGGCTGGGCGGGGTATTGCTCAGGGGTGAAAAGGGCACCGCCAAATCCACCGCCGCCCGGGCCCTGGCCGCTCTCCTGCCGCCACTGAAGACAATTCAGGACTGCCCCGCTGGTTGCGTTCCGCATGGAGAACTCTGCCCCGCCTGCCGGGAGCGGCCCCGTCCCCTGCCCACGGTGGAAGTGACGGCTCCCTTTGTGGAGCTGCCCCTGGGCGCCGGCGAGGAGCGGGTGGCTGGCAGCCTGGACCTGGGCGCGGCCCTTAAGAATGGGCGGGTGCAACTCAACCCCGGCCTCTTGGCCAAAGCCCACCGGGGTGTGCTCTACATCGACGAAGTGAACCTCTTGCAACCTCATCTGGCCCATCTGGTGCTGGACGCGACCGCCTCGGGCCGGGCGGTGGTGGAGCGCGAGGGCCTGAGCCTGGAGCACCCGGCCCGCTTCGCCCTGCTGGCCTCCTACAACCCCGAAGAGGGCCCCTTGGGGCCGCAACTGCTGGACCGCTTCGGGTTGTGCGTGGAGGTTGTGGGCGAGGCCGCTCCGGCTTTGCGCCTGCAAGTGCTCAAGCGCCGCCTGGCCTATGAAGCTGACCCAAAGGGCTTCGCGACTCGTTGGCAGCCGGCTGAAGACGAACTGCGCGCCCGTATCGCCCGGGCGCGGGAGCTTCTGCCACGGGTTGAAGTGGACCGCAGCGCCATTGCTCTGGCCGCTGAGCTGGCCCAGGAGGCGGGCTGCTCGGGCCAGCGGGGGGAGATGGCCTGCGCCCGGGCGGCCCGGGCCCTGGCCGCCTGGCGCGGCGCCTTGACAGTCGATCCGACCATGGTCGCCGAAGTGGCGCCCTTGGCCCTGGTGCACCGGCGCACCGCCAAGCCGGAAGCTGACGCCCCCCTGCCCCGCCTGCGGCCGGGCCGGGCCGGCGATCAGGAACCAGCCCGCCGGGCAAAAGCTGAAACCGACAACCCCGGGCCCAAGGCCGGCACCACCCGGACCGGACAGGAACGCAGCCTGCGGGTGCTGGCCCCGGATGCGGTGCTGCCGGTGGCCACCCGGCTGCCCGCCAAAGAGGTGGGCGCGGCCCAACAGAGCGGCCGCCGCGCCGCCCGGGAGGTGAGCGGCGCCCGGGGGCGCTATATCCGGGCTTCGGCCCACCGCTCGGGCCGCGGCCTGGCCCTGGACGCCACCTTGCGCGCCGCCGCCCCCCATCAAAAGCAGCGCCGGGTCTCGGGCGGGCCGGCCCTGGTGATCACCCAGTCCGACCTGCGCGAAAAGGTGCGCGAGGCCAGGCGGGGCCGGTTGTTGTTGTTCTGCGTGGACGCCTCGGGCTCCATGAACGCAGCGGCCCGCATGCGCGCCACCAAGGCGGCGGTGCTGGGCCTGTTGACCGAGGCCTACCAGAAGCGCGACCGGGTGGGGCTGGTGG
>JANQFN010000171.1 GCA_028277825.1 Desulfarculaceae bacterium | reverse complement strand
GGCCGCCTGGGCCCATGTGGAGCACTTAAACCAGATCCCCGCCCTGCTGGGCCTGGCCTGAGCCGGGCGGTATGCGAAAGGGCTTTACACGCCCGTGGCCAGCGGTTATGCTTCCCGCCGTATGCTTATCACCCTGGTAGCACCCTGGGAGTAGCCATTGTTCCTGCGCCGCAAAAAGGACAAAAAGAAAAAGCCGCTTTTCCGGGAATACCTGGAGGCCTTGATCTGGGCCGTGGTTCTGGCCCTGGTGATCCGCACCTGGGGGGTGCAGGCCTTTAAGATCCCCTCCGGCTCCATGGAGCCCACCCTGTTGATCGGCGATCATTTGCTGGTGAGCAAGTCCTCCTACGGCATCAAGCTGCCCTTTTCTGATGTGGTGATCATTCCCCTGGGCGACCCCGAGCGGGGCGACATCATCGTGTTCCGCTTCCCCGAGGACAAGGACAAAGACTTCATCAAGCGCATCATCGGTCTGCCCGGCGACACCGTGGAGGTGAACGGCCGGACGGTGTTGATCAACGGCCAGCCCCTGGCCGAAAAATGGGCGCACTACGTGAATCAGGTCAAGCTGCCGCCCGGCGTGAAGTCACGCAACAACTACGGGCCGGTCAAGGTGCCGCCGGATCACTACTTTGTCATGGGCGACAACCGCGACCAGTCCTATGACTCGCGCTTTTGGTTCCACGGCAAGGGAGGCTTCGTGCCTCGCGATGACATCCTGGGCAAGGCCTTTATCATCTACTGGTCCTGGGTGGGCAACAGCTTTGACGTGCGCTGGAGCCGCATCGGACACATCATCCGCTAAGCGGTATAAAAAATTTTGCCAGGCGGGCCGTCCTCAATGGGCGGCCCATTTTTTGTTGTCCCTAAAGAAATAAGAGGCTGGAGAAGGGAAAAGAACAGGTCCGCAAGTGGCTCCGATCTCACCTGCGAGCTGAGCGAAGCAATCTCTGCTGTCAGTAAGGCCCAACACCTTATATTGTCGCCTCATACACGCAGGGATTGCTTCATCGCGACCAGGCCGCTTTTGGCAATGACAATATCTGGATTAATTGCCCCAGCTTGCGGGTGCGGCAAGTGGACGCCGCCATGGACTGGGCGGTCTGAAATATGAAGAGGAACCTATAGCAACTTTGCCTTCAATTTCAATGGGGACCTTTAATCCCGGCCCACGCTGACCGGCTCGGCGGCATGGGCGCCGTGCACAACGGCTTCCATTACTTCGCTTTTAGGCAGGCGCTCCAGGGGCACGAAGGCCAGGGGCCCGGCCACACCCGGCGAGATGGCCCCGAAGTGGTCGGCCAGGCCCAGGGCCCGGGCCCCGCCACTGGTGGCCATGGTCAGGATCGTCTCCGGCGCTAGGCTCGGTTTGGCATCGGCCAGCACACTCATTTCCTTCCACAGGGACAGGTCTGGGCAGGAGGCCAGGGAGTCGGTGCCCAGAGCCAGATTGACCCCGGCGGCCAAAAGTTCCTCCACCGGGGCCAGACGGTTGGTGAGGCCCAGGTTGGAGCGGGGGCACACGCACAAAGAGGCCCCGCTGACGGCCAGGTCCGGCACCTCACTGGGGTTCAACTGGGCGCCGTGCACCAAGAGGGTGTGTTCATCCAAAAGGCCCAGGGCCATTACATGCCCCAGGGGCGTAGGCGCGCACAGGCCCAACTCCCCGCGGCGCACCCCGCGTACGGCCAGGAACTCTTCCAGGCGCTTGCCCTCCTGGCCCACGCCGGAGACGAACTCCATCTCAGCCAGGGACTCGGCCAAATGCATGCAAAAAGGCAGGCTCCCGGCCAGGGCCTTGAGTGCCTGCAGGCGCGGGGCGGGCACCGAGTAGGGGGCATGGGCGGCCACGGCGATAGCCTCCAGGCGGGCGCCGTGCCAGAGGAACTCCGGCGGCGGAGGCTGGGCCTTGGCCGCGCCCAGGGCCTCCCACAGCGAAACCGCTGACAGGTCTTTCTCGGCCAGGGCTGCGCGGGCCTTGCCGGTGTTGGTGATGTCCCCCACCAGGGCAATACCGTTGGCCGCCAGTTCGGCCACCGCTCGCCGGCTGGCCTCGGCGCCGCTTGTCCTGAGCTGCTCCGGCCTGAGCGACACCATCTCCTCCAGCCAGCCCACGAAGTCTCCGGCCGGCGGCACCACCCCGGCCAGGCCGGAGAGTTCCAGATGGGTGTGCGCGTTGACCAGGCCGGGCAGGAGCAGGCCTTCGCCCAGGTCGGTAAGCGCCATGCCCTCCGGTGGCCGGTTGGCCATATTCAGCACGCGGCCGGCCCGCATCACCACCGCCGCGTTCATGCGCAGGTCTCCCGTTGCGCACCAGACCCAGCGGGCGGTGTATGCCTGGGCAGCCTCACTCATGGTTATCAGTATAACGGCAAGACATGCGGACGGGTGGGTGAGAAATTAAAGCCAGCCTCAAGTATGCATGGCTCCCACCGGCTGGTAAAAGGTGTTGCGCTGCCTGGCGGCAAAACCCATCTCCCGGGCCAGGCGCACCAACTCTTCCGCCGGTAGTTTGAAATGCACCCCCGCGGCGGCCACTACGTTCTCCTCGATCATGGTGGAGCCCAGGTCATCGGCGCCAAAGGTCAAGGAAACCTGGGCGATCTTGGCGCCCTGAGTGACCCAGGAGGCTTGCAAGTGGTCGAAGTTGTCCAAGAATAAACGACTCACCGCCAGCATGCGCAGATAGTCATTGGCCGTGGCCTTTTCAATGTCAGGCAGGGCGGTGTTGTCGGGCTGGAAGCTCCAGGGGATGAAGGCGGTGAAATGCCCCTTGCCCCGGGCCAGGCTCTGGTCCTGCAGATCGCGCAGCCGGGCCAAATGCTCGATGCGCTCGGCCGAGGTCTCGATGTGGCCGAACATCATGGTGGCCGTGGTCATCAGGTCCTTGGCGTGGGCCAGGGCCATCACCTGCAGCCATTCAGCGGCGCTGCATTTGCCCGGCGCGATTTTTTCACGCACCCGGTCCACCAGGATCTCGGCGCCGCCGCCGGGGATGGAGTCCAGGCCCGCGGCGATCAGCCGGTCCAAGGCTTGGTCCAAAGATATGCTGTCCAGGGCCGCCATGTGCACCACTTCCGGCGGTGAGAGCCCGTGGATGCCGATGGCGTAGTTTTCCTTGATGAAGGCGAACATCTCGCAGATGGCTTCAATGCCGACCTCCGGATGCAGGCCGCCCTGGATCAGAATATGGCTGCCGCCCAGGTCCAGGGTCTCCTGGATCTTTTTGCCCAGTTCCTTTTTGTCCAGCACATAGCCTTCCTTGCTGCCCGGCGGCCTGAAAAAGGCGCAAAAGCGGCAGCCCGAGGTGCAGACGTTGGTGAAGTTGATGTTGCGGTCCACCGCATAAGTGACCAGGGGATCGGGATTGTGTCTGAAGCGGCTGGCCTGGGCCAGGCGGCCTAAGGTGAGTAAGTCGGCCTCCTCCAAAAGGGCCAGGGCCTGTTTTTGGTTGAGGCGCTCACCGGCTTCGGCCGCGGCCAGGGCTGCTTGCAGGGAATCAACGGCCGCCGCGGGCCGCATCAGGCAGGTTCCAGAGAATTGTAAAAGGCGTCGCGCCGGACCGGTTCCAGGCCGGCGGACTGGACCATGCCGCGCATCTCGGCCTCGGTCATGCCCTTGGCCGTGGTGGCCCCGGCCTCGTGAGTGATGCGCTCTTCCACGATGGTGCCGTCTAAGTCATCGGCTCCGAAGTTCAGGGCCACCTGAGCCAGCTTGGGGCTCAGCATCACCCAATAGGCCTTGATGTGATCCAGGTTGTCCAAGAGCAAGCGCGAGACGGCGATTACCCTGAGGTCGTCCAGGCCGCTGGTGGCGCCGCTGCCGCCCAGTTCGGTGTTGGCCGGGTGATAGGCCAGGGGGATGAAGGCGGAGAAGCCGCCGGAGATGTCCTGCTGGCCGCGCAGGGCCAACAGGTGCTCCACCCGCTCGGCCGGGGTTTCGATATGGCCGTAGAGCATGGTGGCGTTGGTGGGGATGCCCCGCTCATGGGCCATGCCGCTGATGGCCAGCCAGCGCTGGCCGCTGGTCTTTTCCGGGCACAACTCGGCGCGCACCCGTGGCGAGAATATCTCGGCGCCGCCGCCGGGCATGGCGCCCAGGCCGGCGGCCTGCAACTGGTCCAGGGCCTGATCCGGGCTGAGCCCGGCGTCAGAGGCCATATGGTCGATTTCCACCGGCGTAAAGGCCTTGAGCGCCGCGCCGGGGCGGGCCTGGGCCAGGGCGGAGAGCAGCTCCAAATAATAGCTGAAGGGTATGTCCGGGTGGCAGGAGCCCACGATGTGCAGCTCGGCGATGGGCAAATTGGGGTGTTCGGCGGCCATCTCCGCGGCCTGTTTGGGCTCAAGCAGATAGGCGTCCTCGCCGCCGGCGTCCCGCCAAAAAGCGCAAAATCTGCACCTGTTGGTGCAGACGTTGGAGTAGTTGATGTGCCGGTTGACCACGTAATAGGTTTTGCGCCCGTTTTTGGCCAGACGGGCGGCGTGGGCCATGGCGCCCAAGCCCAACAGGTCGTGGCTCAGCATCAGGGCCAGGCCGTCTTCGAAGTTCAAGCGCTGTCCGGCCCTGAGCTTGGCGGCCACCGGCTTGAGCGCCGGGTCGCTGAGCATGGCGGGGGCAATATTCAAAGGCGGCAGCGCCCGGGGCACTTCAAAGCCAGGGGCCGCAAGGTTGGCCTGTGGAGCGAGGGGAGGCATGCAGCAGTCTCCGCAATCAACATCGCGCCATGACCACCTGGTCATGGTGGAGGGCAAAAAAAACAGCGATCGGACAGAAGCCTTTATAACCGCCATGACCACCTGGTCATGGGCAGTTGCTCAAAAAACCGGTCAGCCTGCCGGTCACGTCTAAATATTATGCCTCTGGCGGCGAACTGGCAACTTTTTTCTAAATAAAATTGGGCGTTAGGGGAGTTTTCCCAGCCAAAAAGGAGAAGAAAAAGAGGTGGGTAAGGAAAAACAAATGGCAATAGGGCAAGTTAGGTGTTCGGTAAATGTTTTGGCCCTTTACTAGATGTTTGATTATGCTGAGTGCCACCCGATTACAGGGTTGCCCGGGCGTCTAGGAAGCAAATAGTGCGGGTGGCAGTCATCCGGTTACGGCGTCTCGGTAGACTAGCCAAGATGCTGCCGCCGATGGCTGGCCTCATATGCTCAGATATTTTAGTTGAGAGTGCCGCCGGGCGCAAAAGAAGGTCTCCTGTTACTGAGCAGTCTCGCCTGCCAAAAGATTGCTTTTTTAGCTTCCAAGCCTCTTTTTTATGAACAACCCCGCCGCAAGCAGCGGGGTATCAAGAGGAAAATTTCAGCTCTATAAACGCGGCAAGCCGCGGGGAATGAACCCCCGTAAGGGGGTTCAAGTGGCGGCCAGGCTGGGGCTACAGGTGCTCCTTGATGTAGTTCAAGAGGCCGCCGGCGGCCAGGATTTTGCGCTCGCGCTGGCTGGCCTTGAGCAACAGCTTGAGGGGCCGTCCCTCCAGATCGGCGCTGATTTCCTCGTCACCGGCCAGGATGGCGGACTTGAGCCCCTTGAACTCTATGGGAGCGCCTTCCTCCAGGCGGTCGTAGTCCGCCGGGTCGGCCAGCACCAGGGGCACCACCCCGAAATTGATCAGGTTGGCCCGGTGGATGCGGGCGAATGACTTGGCGATCTTGACCTGCACCCCCAAGAAGCGCGGGGCCAGGGCAGCATGCTCCCGGGAGGAGCCCTGGCCGTAGTTTTCGCCACCCACCACCACCGCCGGCGAGGCGGCCCGGGCTTTTTCAGCGAACAGGCTGTCCACTCCGGAAAAGACGTATTGGCTGATGGCCTCGATGTTGGAGCGCAGGGGCAAAATTTTGCTGCCCGCGGGCATGATGTGATCGGTGGTGATGTGATCGCCCACTTTGAGGGTCACCGTACAGCTCAGGTCCTCGGGAAGGGGGGCAAGGTCGGGGAAAGGCGTGATGTTGGGCCCGCGCAGGATCTCCAC
>JANQFN010000166.1 GCA_028277825.1 Desulfarculaceae bacterium | reverse complement strand
GTGCAGGCCATGTGCCTGCGGGTGCTGAGGGAAAGCTCGCGTCCGGACTCGCCCTTGTACTGGCAAAACGAGGCGCCCGGCCTGGAGCCATATGCCGGGCTCAATGACCTGTTGGTGGAGCAGTTCGGGCGCATGTTGGAGCTGGCCAGCAGCCGGGACACCGCACCGGAACCCGCCTGGACCGATGACCTTTTGGGCGAGGTAATGCAGCAGATCGAGGCCTTGATCGAACAAGCCGGGACCGGCCTCACAGCCAACGCCGGCGCGCAACCTATCATGGGAACCTGAAACAGATGAACATCAAAGAGATCGTCAGCGAGATACGACCCGTGAGCCAAGACTGGCTGCGCCGGGCCCAGGAGCACACCGCCAAACTGGCCATTCCTCCCCGCGCCCTGGGCCGGATGCACCAGTTGGCCGAGCAGCTCTGCGCCCTGGGCCGTACCTTGCAGCCCCGGGTGGACAACAAGGCCTTTTTGGTCATGGCCGCTGACCACGGCGTGGCCGCCGAGGGGGTCAGCGCCTTTCCCCAGGAAGTCACCGCTGAGATGGCGCTCAATTTCCTGCGCGGCGGGGCCAGCATAAACGTGTTGGCGGGCAATGCCGGCGCCCGGGTGCACGTGGTGGACATGGGCATAATCCCGGAGCTGGCGCCGGCGGTCGACAACGGCGGAAGCCTGCTGGTGCGCAAGGTGGCCCGGGGCTCGGCCAACCTGGCCCAGGGACCGGCCATGTCCCGCGCTCAGGCCGAACAGTCAGTGCGTACCGGCTTTCAACTGGCCTCGGACTTGTTTGCCCAGGGTGTGGAGCTGTTGGGCACCGGCGACATGGGCATAGCCAACACCACGCCCTCCACCGCGGTGGCCGCGGCCATCACCGGCCAGGACCTGAGCGAGCTGGTGGGGCCGGGCACCGGCCTGGACCAGCGGGGCCTTTCGCGTAAACGCCAGGTGATCCAGCGCGCCCTGGAGATCAATCAGCCCGAGGCTGCCGACGGCCTGGACATCTTGGCCAAGGTGGGCGGTTTTGAGATCGGCGGCATCGCCGGCTGCGTCTTGGCCGGGGCCTATCACCAAAAGCCGGTGGTGATCGACGGGCTCATCTCCAGCGCCGGGGCCCTGGTGGCCCATGCCCTGTGCCCGGAGGTAAGCGGCTACCTGTTCGCGGGCCACTGCTCGGCCGAGCCGGCTCACCGGTTAATGCTGGCTCACCTGGGCCTGGAGCCGATCCTGGACCTGGGCATGCGCCTGGGCGAGGGCACCGGCGCCGCCCTGGCCATGGGAGTGATCGACGGGGCCGCCCGGGTGATGCGGGAGGTGCTGACCTTCCAGGCGGCCAGCGTCAACCAGGGTTAGGAAGACAACTGTGATACGCAGGCTCTCACCTCACATTGGTTAACACGATTGTGGCTTTTCCCTGAGTCTTTCGTAAGGGGCATTCCCATTTAAGGAACTGTGCGGACGGCAATAGTTGTAGAAATCATCCTAAAAATGCTTCATGACATCACACCCTGCGCTGAACTGGCCAGCAATTGCGCGATATCAAAGTTCATGGCTAACCACTAATATCTTTACTTTTATAGTTAAGAACCAGAAGGCCCACTACAGTCAAAACCGACCAGAGCCAGCAATTAATTTTAGGCAGTCAAAGCATAAGGCCAAACCCGGCGGGGCAATTGCCCTGGCAGGTTTAGCCCGGAGGATGTTATTTAGAACTTGCCAGTTACGAATCTGGTGCATCCAATGTGGAGTATTTAGTTGATGAGCTTTCCGCTTCCTCCAAATGCCCACGCCATAGCGGTGCTGGGGCTAACAGTCCTGGCCCTGTTTTTGTTCTCCCGTGACAAAATCTCCCTGGAGTCCTCCAGCTTCTTCGTGCTCATCAGCTTGGCCGTGGGGTTCCAGCTTTTCCCCTTTACTTCTAATGGCCAAACTCTGCATGCGGTGGAATTCTTCTATGGTTTCGGACACGAGGCGCTGATCGCCGTGTGCGCGCTGATGGTTGCCGGACAGGGCATCGTGCGCACCGGCGCCCTGGAACCAGTGGGCCGGGTGCTGGCGCGTCTCTGGAAGATCAGCCCCAGCCTGTCCTTGCTTGTTACGCTGTTGGTGAGCGCCTTCATAAGCGCCTTCATCAACAATGTACCCGTAGTGGTGCTATTGATTCCCTTGCTGATCACGGTTTCCTCGCGGACTGGCAATCCGGCCTCTTCGGTGCTCATGCCCATGGGATTTGCCACTCTTTTGGGGGGGACCGCCACCACCATCGGCACCTCAACCAACTTGTTGGTGGTTTCGGTAGCCGCTGACATGGGCTTGAAGCGGTTCGAGATGTTCGATTTTCTTTTGCCAGCGGCCATCGCTGGCGGTCTTGGTTTGATATATCTCTGGCAGGTGGCGCCCCGCATCATCCCCAAAAGAGAAATGCCGCTGGAGAACATCTCTCCAAGGGTGTTTTCCGCCAATCTGGA